>JBAYMP010000009.1:0-51281 GCA_041663505.1 Bacteroidales bacterium
CATAAATGAGCGGATTCTTTATATTGGTAACCTGCTCATAACGCCAATCATATTTTTCCGGGTCCCATATCTGAGCCGTAAACAGTTTAGTATTATGGTCCTGAATGCATCTTGTTGCATATGCCGGAATTCTCTCTCCCTCACCTCCGTTCCAACATATCAACCACTTGAAGAGATCTTCGTGTTTGAACTTCTCAAGAGGTAGTTCAAGTTCCCAGTTGCCGTATTCTACTCTTTTAAATGAGTACTCCTCATTTTTCTCCCATCCATTAACATCTCCTATCAGGTATAGAGCTGTTGCATTGGGTGCCCATTCCCGGAATATCCATGATTTAAGAGTTTTATGTACTCCGTAATAAAGATGCGAGTTTACCGCAGAGTTAAGAGTATTACCGTAACCGGCTAATTCCTGGCACTTTGTAAATGCCTTTTGACACCTTCGCCGGATATCATCTTTATATGGCTCAAGATATGGGTCTGATTCCCAAAGCATATGACTCCCCATATTACTGCTCTGTTAGTTTTCCTATCTCCTCTTCGTATGAACGGAGTTGCAACTGGCAATATTTGACCAATTCCAGTGCCCTTTTAACATCATTTGATATTGTCTCCAGATTTGAATCGGGGTCCTCGATTTTTGCAACAAGCTCTTGAAGTTCCAGTAGTGCTTCCTGATAAGATTTATTCTGTTTTTTCATTTTCCTTAGTGTTAATTGTACAATTCAGAGCGCCTCCTTTCAAAATCACTTTGATATTGTTTCCTTCCTCTACCTGATCTATATTCATCACCTTAAATCCGTCCCTGAGTACCAGAGCGTATCCTTTTTCAAGAAGAGACAGTGGGTTGTTGGAGATGATCCTCTGCTCCAGAAGCTGAAGCCTGTGACGGTTAGTTTTAAGCTGTAACCAGTATGCATTCAGAACCCTGTTTGTAATTGATTTTAGGCTGTTTGATTCATTTATTGTTCTTGTATGTAAAGATAACGAAAGTCTCCTTGATAAAAAAATAATCTGCTGATCTTCCTTGGCGAAAATATCTACTATGAAATCCGCTAAAGCTGTCGGTGTTTTAACAGATGTATAAGCCACCATATCTGCAATATGGTAATCGTGATCGTGCCCGATACCTGTAATAACCGGAATCGGAAACTGGGCAATATTTGCCGACAGGTTATAGTCATCGAAACAGGTGAGATCCTGTGCAGAGCCCCCTCCCCTGAGAATAAGCAGCAGATCAAATTCCACAATACGTTTTGCAACCTTGTCCATCGCTTCGATTATTCCTTCCGGAGCAAGGTTGCCCTGCATGGGTGCGGAAAAAAGTTCCGTTTTGAATCTGAACCCATACTCGTTATTGTGAAGCTGATTGTAGAAATCTCTGTAACCTGCAGCTTGTTCGGATGATATTATTGCCAGTCTTTTGGGAAGAGAGGTTAGCTCCAGAGTCTTGTTCATTTCGAACATCCCTTCGCTTTTTAACCTGCCAATTGTCTTTTGACGCTCCATCTCCTGCTCTCCGATAGTAAACGAAGGGTCTATATCCAACACTATCAGACTGAGTCCGTACAATGTCGAATATTGTACCAGAACATCTACGAGGATGTGCATCCCCTTGGTAAGAGGTTGTCCGGTAGTTGTTTCGAAATAGGGTCTGAGAAGCCTGTATGTGTTTGCCCAAATGATTGCTTGCGCTTTTGCAGTGATTGCGTCGCCATAGGATGGCTTATCTACAAGATCCATATAACAGTGACCTGCAGAATGGTTTTTTATCTCACTTATCTCTGCTCTTATCCAATATCTTCCGCTGTGACTTCTCTCTACAGATTCCTTTATTTGCTCCTGTAACTGACAAAGAGTTATCTGTTCCGCAATTCCCATTCTCGTAATATTTATAAAACTATCCATACAAATATACACATAATATTGTACCTTTGCGTTGCAGAATTTATCTATGAAGATCTCTCAAGCCATATTTTCCGGAAGTAGTCGTTTTGTCGAAGACAGGCCAAAACCAAAATTACCGGAATTTGCATTTATCGGCAGGTCAAACGTCGGTAAATCTTCTCTTATCAACGCTTTATGTAGGCATGGTCAACTGGCTCACACCTCTTCCAAGCCCGGCAAAACTCAACTTATAAACCATTTTCTGATAAACGAATCATGGTATCTGGTGGATCTTCCTGGTTATGGATATGCAAAGCTTCCAAAGCAGGTGAAAGCAGATCTGGATGAGATTATCCGTGGATACATAAACGGTTCGGAAGAGCTTGTCAATCTGTTTGTATTGTTAGACTCAAGGCACGATATCCAGCCCATTGACCTGAAATTCATTATTGAACTTGGAGAAGCAGGAGTACCCTTTTCAATAATTTTTACCAAATGCGACAAACGTGGAGTTGTTGCTCTGGATAATCAAATCCGGAAAAACCGGGAGTCTCTTCTGGAATACTGGGAAGAACTGCCGCCTCTCTTTCTGAGCTCAACTGAAAGCGGAAAAGGCAGAGAGGAGATTTTAGACTATATTGAAACCCTTTTAAATTAAAATAAACCAAAATCATGGACCATCAACATAAGATTCAGATTTTCTCTTGTCGTAATTCCAGATATTTAGCCGAGAAGATAGCTGCATCTCTCAATCTTGAGCTTGGGAAATCTACAGTTACAGTCTTCAGCGACGGAGAGTTTCAACCTGCTTTTGAAGAGAGTGTCAGAGGTGCTACAGTATTCATCGTTCAATCCACCTTCCCTCCCGTAGAAAATATGTTTGAACTGCTTTTGATGATAGACGCCGCTCGCAGGGCATCTGCCTACAAGGTCAATGCCATTATACCATACTTCGGATGGGCACGTCAGGACAGAAAAGACAGGCCAAGGGTACCGATCGGAGCTAAGTTGGTTGCAAACCTGCTGGCAGCAGCCGGTTGCGACAGGGTTATGACAGCAGATCTTCATGCCGATCAGATTCAGGGATTTTTTGATTTTCCTGTTGATCACATCTATGCAAGTTCAATCTTCCTGCCTTACCTTCGTGAACTTAAGCTGGACAATATGTCTATTGCAGCTCCCGATATGGGTGGAGCAAAGAGGGCAAATGCATATTCCAGAATTCTTGGCTGTCCTCTTGTAATCTGTCATAAATCCCGCGAAAAAGCCAATGTTGTAGGTTCTATGACTGCAATAGGCGATGTCGAAGGTAGGAATATTGTCATTATCGATGATATGATTGATACAGCAGGTACAATTACCAAGGCTGCAGATATGATGATGGGGAAAGGAGCATTAAGTGTCAGAGCCTTGGCCACTCACGCCGTTCTCTCCGGACCTGCTTATGAAAGGATCTCAAAGTCTCAATTGGTTGAGGTAATTATTTCTGATACAATACCTTTGAGCACAGATCCAAATCTTGATAAAAGCAAGATTAAGGTTTTATCTGTTGCAGAGATTTTTGCCGATGTCATAGACAAGGTTTACAACTATAAATCAATCAGCACAAGTTTTGTGTTTTAAAAAAATGCTTATAAATATTCCTGCAGAAATATTGTATCACAGGGTAGTTGGTACACTGCGCAAATTTTTCGAGAGTACAGGCAAAAAGAAGAGCGTCCTGGGACTTTCCGGCGGAATCGATTCCGCTGTTGTTGCCGCTTTCGCTGTTGAATCACTGGGAGCAGAGAATGTTCACGCTTTGATAATGCCCTCGCCTTTTTCTACAATGCACTCTGTTACTGACGCAGTGGAACTTGCAGATAATCTGGAAATTAAATATGACATAATTTCTATTGAAGCAATTTTCCACAGGTTTTTAAAAGAGCTGTATTCTTTATTTAACGAAGAACCCAAGAGGTTGACTGTAGAAAATCTTCAGGCAAGAATCCGGGCAAATCTGCTAATGGCATACTCAAATCAACACGACGCCCTGCTTCTGAATACATCCAACAAGAGTGAACTTGCAATGGGGTATGGAACTATTTACGGAGATCTGTGCGGAGCAATAATGGTGATTGCAGATATTTACAAGTTGGATATTTATAATACGGCCTACTATATAAACAGTTTAAAAACTGTAATTCCCGATTCAATTTTGACAAAAGAGCCCTCTGCAGAGTTGAGTATCGGTCAAAAGGATAGTGATATTTTGCCTCCTTACGATATTCTGGATCCAATTTTGTATTCACTCAATGAGAAGGGAATGAGCCAGAAAGAGTTACTGGATTCCGGATTAGATGCTGAGCTTCTAAAGATGGTACTGCAACTGCAAAGAGCATCAAGCTTTAAGGTTCATCAACTTCCTCAGATGATTCAGATAGGTGATCACCCGCTTCTCCCTTCCAGTAAGTGTTTAATTATTTAAGCATATGTCAGTGTTGTTATTATCCATAGTAATTTCAACATAATATTCAGAAAAAACGGCAAATTCCCGGATAGAGAGGTTGGACTTACCTGTACAAATTGCGGTTCCTCAAAAATTTAGCTACCTTTGTTGTCTTATGAGTATAGTAGCAATTGTAGGCCGCCCGAATGTGGGCAAATCGACACTCTTCAACCGTCTGGTTGGCATGAGACAAGCCATAGTAGATGAGGTGTCAGGGGTAACCCGCGATCGTCACTATGGACGATGTGACTGGAACGGGAGAGAGTTCTCGGTTATTGATACAGGAGGATATTCTGTAAATTCCGATGATGTTTTTGAAGAGGAGATACGCAAACAGGTGCTTCTTGCTATTGAAGAGGCTGATGTAGTGTTGTTTATGTGTGAAGTAGGCACTGGCATAACCGACTATGATGCCATTATTGCAGATATCCTGCGCAGGAGCAAAAAACATGTCGTTCTGGTTGCAAACAAGGTAGATACAGGAGATAGATTTTATGAAATACATCAATTCAACTCCCTGGGTTTGGGTGTGCCTTATGCAATATCCTCTGCAAGCGGAGGCGGTACAGGAGATCTTCTGGACAGAGTTATCGGACTTCTCCCAAAGGAGGATCAGTCTGAACAGGGTGTAAACTTACCTCATATTGCAATTGTGGGTAAGCCCAATGTTGGAAAATCTTCACTTACCAATGCTCTTCTGGGGGAGGATAGAAATATCGTTACACCGGTTGCAGGAACAACCCGGGATTCTATATCTACCTATTACAATAAGTTCGGGCATGAATTTATGCTTGTGGATACTGCCGGATTAAGAAAGCGTGCAAAGGTAAAGGAAGATCTGGAGTTTTATTCTGTAATGCGCTCAGTAAGGGCTATTGAAAATTCAGATGTTTGTGTTATGATGGTTGATGCCTCAGTTGGCATTGAGGCACAGGATATGTCTATCTTCAACCTCATCATAAAAAACAAAAAGGGGTGCGTGATTGTTGTCAACAAATGGGACACTGTTGAGGGAAAAGATTCAAACACAATGAAGGAGAGGACTCAGGTAATAATGCAGAAGATAGCTCCTTTCAATGATCTCCCCATAGTATTTACCTCTGTAATAAATAAGCAGCGAATTCTTGATGTGCTTCAGGCAGCCGCCAAGGTGTATGAGAACAGGGCAAGAAAGATACAGACCTCCAAGTTGAACGAGGCTATCCTTCCTGAAATTGAGAATTTTCCGCCACCGTCAATTAAGGGTAAGTATGTGAAAATAAAATACATTACCCAACTCCCTACCCCATCGCCATCTTTTGCCTTTTTCTGCAATCTTCCGCAATATGTAAGAGAGGATTATAAGAGATTTCTGGAAAACAAACTACGCAAGCACTTTGACTTTTCGGGTGCTCCCATACAGATCTTTCTACGGCAAAAATAGGTTAACTGTTAATCTTTATTGGCAAAGATACAGTAAAGTTAGCCCCACCCAATCTGTCTGACACATCGTATCTTATACTGCCCTGGCTCTGTTCCATTATACTTCTGCATATGGCGAGGCCAAGTCCGGTACCTCCACTCTTGGTGGTGAAGTTAGGCTTGAATAACTTGTGTGTAAGATTCTCCGGAACGCCTGTTCCATCATCTTCAAAAGATATCTTATAGCTATTTTCTACCAGTTTAAGGGTGATGTTGATTCTTCCGCTTTTTTGATTTTCCACAGCTTGTACAGCATTTGAGAGAAGGTTAACAAAGACCCTGGTAAGCTGGGTTTTTCTGGCCATGATATATGCATCCCGGAACTCACTTTCATAGGTAATAGTGATATTATCCCTTGTATTAAAGAGTATTATCTGTTCTCTTATAAGATTATTCAACTCTATCCGAGAGAGATCTTCCGAGTAGAATCTGGAGAAGCTGGAGAACTCCCCTGCAGCATTGGAAAGTATGTCAATCTGTTCTATCAGAGAGTTGGCTAATGCCTCGAATTTATTTGGCCAATCTTTTACACCCTGCTCTTTAAGCCTTACAAGGTGCTGGATGCTGAGTCTCATAGGAGTGAGCGGATTCTTGATCTCATGAGCAATTTGTCTGGCCATCTCCCTCCACGCCTGTTCTCTCTCACCTTGAGCCAACACTTTTGTACTCTCTTCAAGATCATCCACCATCTTGTTGTATGCAGCAACAAGTATCCCAAGTTCGTCCCGGTTATGATAGTCGATGTGTTCCGGCTTCTGTGAAATATCCAGCAACTCCATTTTTTTACTGATCTCCGCCAGTGGCTTGGAAAGAGAGTTGGAAAGCGTAATTCCACCAAATACCGCAGCCAGAAGCAAAAGAAGATAGATATTAATGATTGTGGCTATAATATTTGACGCATCGCTCCTTAATCCCGACTGTTTGGAAAAGTAAGGAATATTTGCTATTGCAATCAACACTCCATTCTGGTTGTATAGTGGTGCGTAAAGAGAGGAATAGCTGAGACCTGCAATTTTCTCCTTGTTTACAAACTGTTTTTTATTGTTGTACACAATCTCCTTATAGGCATCGGGATTCATCCTTTTGCCCTGTATAAACCTGTCAAATATCTCCGATTGGGTGGTTCTTATAAGCAAACCATCCGATCCGTAAACATTTATATCTATCTGGGCATTATTGGAGAGACGGTTCATGGTCTCAAGTAGCCGAAGGTTGTTAAAGCGGGTGTCTTTATATTCAGGTACATACTTGCTGTAATCGGAAAGTGTAGATTGGACAGAGTTCATTTTTTCCTCCATCTGTGCTCTGTTGTTTTCATTGAAGTAGTTAATGGAGAACCATATGCTACCAGCTCCCATGAACAGTAACGCAAAAATAAGGGAAGAAAGCAGAAGGAAGGTGATCTTCCATCTGAAAGAGTTCTTTGGCACCTGGTAGAGAAAACCCTGTCTCCGGAATCTGGTGAGTCCAAAAATGAGTAGCGAGTAGAAAAGCATTATGTAAGACAGAGTTATGAAGTAGTGGAAAAAACTTCTCTCTGGCCGGCTTATTACAATCATATTTTCCGAAGAGATCCTGTTGGTAAAATGGATGTGCCCATCCTTTATTACAATGAAGTAACCAATTTTTGCATCATCATCTGCCAGGATCGGATAATTGAATTCGCCACCATATGTTACCAGTCTGTTGTTTAAATATTTTCCATAAGAGTAACTGGAAGGGATATTAAAATTATCCATCTGGATGTGACTCAGAAGGGCCTCAGGATATCCGATGGTCTCTTTCAGAAATTTTGAATCGAGCTCTATGTATAGTCTGGAGTCTCCCCCAAAACCGGGATAAGGAAACAGCCCGAGATAACTCACTTTTCCGTTATAGTTGTTCATAAAGAAGAATCTTGAGTTCTTGTAGAGAGGAATACCGTACCTTGCAATTTCTTCTTCAAAAAAGTTGTTGCAGTGAACCGGTGCAGAGCCGTTATCCAGATTTAGCGACTGATCGTTTTTACATACTGTAATACGGAGATCGTACCTCTGCAGAATACTCCAGAAATAAAATTCGGAAAGTTGTTTGTATATAGACTCTTTTATGTACTCTTCATCCCCATTTGCATTTACAAATAATTGCAAAACCGGATCAGTTGCAATCATAATTTCGGCTCCTCTAAGCTGAAGTTCCACATTCAAATCCCTCTCAATAGACATTTTTGTGGTTAAAACCCTGTTTCGGTTGAACTCTTTATTGAACCCGTAAATGCTCACAGTTACCAGGGAGTAGAGTGATATAACGGAAATAAAGATAATCAGACCCCTGGTATCAAGAAATGATATCTTCTGCCTTTTTTTAAAAATCGGTCTGAGAAGCTGAAGGGAGAAGAGAAGGGCCAGGAACATAAGGCCGTAAGAAACATATACGAGTATAGAGTAAAATGTGATTTCGTCAATTTTGTATAGTTCGAGAACGATACTGGAATTAAGTATAAGGGATCTGAGGCTGAAATGTATGTAAGGAATCAGTAATACCGGAATAAGGATAAAGACGGTATTTAAAATTAACCTCTTTCTTTTATTGGCCTTTAAGATAATAAGCGCCAGGCTCCTTCTGATCATAAAAAGGGCAACCAACAGGAAGAAGAGCAGAAGATTCGTTATAAGAAGGTCTGCCAGGGAATTGAATAGTCCAAAATCTGCATATAAGTTTGGTGAGAAAAGATCTAGTTCCGATTGTAACTGGGCCGATTGATAGATGGCCACAAAACGGATAATTACCAGACCACCCAGGACAAAAAAGAACTCTTTGACTCCTCTGTTTTTGTACAAATTAGAGAAGAGAGCAGCAATTGCAAACAACATTGCAAACCATCGTAACATAGCACTTGAACCTCCCATCTTATTCGGGAGGTTCTTCAATACAGAAAAAAGAACTCCTCCGTCTTTTCCGTGAATAACATACGACTCGTCAAAGTTAACCGGTACAATAGATAACTGCCTTTGCAGTTCGAAATTCGGATTTATCTCACTCTTTAAAAGGTTGTTCTCGGTGGGGTAATCTGTCTGTACTAAAAGTGCGGCAACTAATCTCATATTTCCTCTTTGGTAGAGCTTTACAATGTACCAGGCTGTTCCAAGGCTCATATATTGTTCGAGATCATTCACATAGGCAAGTGGCGTATTGTTAACACTGTTCAGGTGGTTGATCGTATATCCGAAGGGGAAGAAATCAATATCGTCGTTTGCAATAGGAAACTGGTTTAGCCAGGACTGTAAAGTGTCGTCGAAATAACGGTATATAACCATATCTTCGGGAAATTCTTCAAACGCAAGAAAGGAAGAATCCGGCGTATCCATTGCCTTTTGTACATACTTTTCAAGTATCTTTTGTCTGCTCTGGATCCTGTTCTCAAGGTGGGATACCTCTCTGTCCATCGAGTCAGACGAAGAGAATCCCAAAAAAGATACAATTGCGAAGATAAATGCCAGTATCCAAAGTACGGTAGTTCTTCTTTTTAATATTTTGACAAAAAACTCCTTCATTGTCTTATTTGTGATGATATGGTTCCCCCTTGATAATTGTGTATGCCCTGTATAATTGTTCTAAAAATATCAATCTTACCATCTGGTGCGAAAAGGTCATTTTTGAAAGTGAAATTTTCTCATTTGCTCTTTTGTATATCTCTTCCGAGAATCCATAGGCCCCTCCTATAACAAATATCACACTCTTTGTGCCATAGATACTCTTTTTCTCAAGGTGAGCAGCAAACTCTTCGCTGGAGAACTCCTCACCTCTCTCATCCAGCAGTATAAGTTCGTCACCGGGTTTTACATTCTTAAGCATAATCTCCCCCTCTCTCTCTTTGATTTGCTGTCGGGTAAGATTTGAAACAGACTTAAGTTCCGGAATTTCAATTCTTTGATACCCTACATAATGAGCCAACCTCTCTTCGTAGAGTGCGATTCCGTTCCTGAGCCACGGACTTTCAGTCTTACCTGTAAGCAGCAATATTAACTTCATTGAAACAAATTTAAGGATATATTTCAGATATATATTCAAATTCTATTAAAAGGTCATGGCCTGATTTTTGCTTGAAATATTAACATAGGATATTAGAAATTGATATGAAATCTGTACTCTTTTCTTTAATTACTGCTTTGTTTGCATTTTCGTCATTGTCTGCTCAACCTCATTCAGAACAGGACGTCTTCGTTCCGATTGCAAAATATATTCAGAACGGAGATTCGGATAAGTTATCGGCATGGTTTGCACAAAATCTGGAAGTCGATATTCTCGGGACTGTCAATGTATGTAGCAAAGCTCAGGCAAAACAAATTATCAAAGAGTTCTTCTATGACTACTCTCCAAAGAGTTTTATAATTGCATACAGAAGTGGAAAAGCTCCCATGAAGTATGCTATTGGAAACCTTAGTGCAGGCGGAAGTAAATTTAGAGTCACACTATTTGTAAAGACTCAGGATGACGGAAACTTCATTCAGCAGATAAGGGTAGAAAAAGAGTAGCATCTATCTGAATATTGGTCTTGCATAGGCATCTACATCGTCCTTTGTTATTACATTGTTACTCAGTATAAGCAACCTCTCTATAACATTTCTCAACTCCCTTATGTTCCCTGTCCATTTGTAGGTAGCCAGTTCTTCAAGCGCCTTTTCTTCGATTGTCCTGTGCACCATCCCACTCTCCTCGCAGATTTGATCTATAAAGTGTCTGGCCAGTAAAGGTATATCCTCTATCCGCTCGCTTAATTGCGGAACGTGGATAATTATTACACTCAGCCTATGGAAAAGATCCTCCCTGAATCTTCCCTTTTCTATCTCAACCTGTAGATTTTTATTTGTAGCAGCCACTACCCTTACCTTAACATTTATATCCTTATCACTCCCTACCCTACTCAACTTGTTCTCTTGTAATACTCTGAGTACTTTTGCCTGGGCAGCTAAGCTCATATCACCAATTTCGTCCATAAAGAGTGTCCCTCCGTCCGCCTGCTCAAACTTACCTTTGTGTTGCTTTACGGCAGAAGTAAAAGCCCCCTTTTCGTGCCCGAATAGTTCGCTTTCGATTAATTCACTCGGTATTGCAGCACAGTTTACTTCAATAAAAGGCATCGTGCTATGGTTGCTCTTTTCGTGAAGCCACCTTGCAACCAGTTCCTTGCCTGTTCCGTTTGAGCCTGTTATCAACACCCTGGCATCTGTGGGAGCCACCCTGTCTATCATATCCTTGATTTTGGTTATAGCCGGAGAAATCCCAACAATTTCAGGTATTTTTGCCACCCTCTTTTTGAGAATTTTCGTCTCTTTTACCAGGTTGGTTTTATCTGTTGCATTCCTGAGAGTGATAAGGATTCTGTTGAGATCCAGTGGTTTCTGAATAAAATCGAATGCCCCTTTTTTAATACACTCTACAGCCGTCTCAATAGATCCGTGACCTGATATCATAATTACAGATGATTCAACATTAGCCTCGTTCAACTTGTCCAGAAGTTCCATGCCATCCATATTGGGCATTTTGATATCTGAGAAAATAACCTCGTAATTGTTGGTTGTAGCCAAAGCCAGACCCTCTATTCCATCTGCTGCAAGAGCTACTTCATGACCTTCGAACTCCAAAATCTCCTTTAAAGTATTCCTGATGCTCTTTTCGTCATCTATAATCAATAACTTCATATAATTATTATTTAGACATTACTACTTTTTTCATACATACAATTTTTACAAAGATAATCCTTTTTTGTGTATGTTTGTCCTTATTAAATGAGTATGAACGTACCAAAGATCATTATAGCCATTGATGGCTACTCTTCTACCGGTAAGAGCAGTTTCGCAAAAATTATAGCAGCAAAATACGGGTTTATCTATGTAGATACCGGGGCTCTTTACAGAGGGGTGACCCTTTTTGCAATAAGGGAGTCAATTATTGATGATTCAAACAAGACAGACTATAACCGGCTTGCTGCTGCAATTGATTCACTCGATCTGGAATTCAGAGCAACAGGAAACAATGGTATGAGTGAACTTTATCTGAACGGAGAGTTGATAGAGAGAGAGATACGGGGACTCGAAGTTTCAAGCAAAGTTAGCTTTATTGCAGAACTTCCCTTGGTAAGGGATTTTGTAGGCAAAAACCTTAATCGCTATGGCGAAAAAAAAGGGATTGTAATGGACGGGAGAGATATTGGAACTGTTGTTTTTCCTAATGCAGAATTGAAAATTTTTATGACAGCAGATCTCCGGGTAAGGGCACGAAGAAGGTATAAAGAATTAATAGAGAAAGGTGAAATAGCTGATTTTCAAGAAGTAATGCAAAATATCATTCAGAGAGACCATATAGACGAAAACAGGGAAATAGCTCCCTTAAAAAGAGCTGCCGACGCCATTTTTTTGGATAACAGCACGATGACAGTTGAGGATCAGATAATATGGTTCGACAATATAGTTTCTAAAAGATGGAATTAAAAGTAGAAGTTGATACAAAATCTGGGTTCTGTTATGGTGTTGTCCAGGCAATCAAGGAGGCAGAAAGTTTTCTGGAGAATAATGATTGTCTCTACTCTCTTGGTTCAATCGTTCACAACAATACCGAGCTGACCCGCCTCCGGGAGAGAGGAATGATGGTGTTAACCCATAAGGATCTGGAGAACCTGACGGATTCTGTCGTATTCATAAGAGCACATGGTGAGCCGCCTTCAAGCTACGAGATTGCCTCTAAGAATAATCTTAAACTAATCGATTGCACATGTCCGGTGGTCTTAAAGTTGCAGGAGAGAATTAAAAAGAGGTATGCCTGGCTAAAAGTGGTTAACGGACAACTGCTTATCTTTGGCAAACGGGGACACGCAGAGGTTAATGGGCTGGTCGGCCAGGTAAACGAGGATGCGATTATTATTGAGAAGATAGCAGACATAGAAAAGGTAGACTTTACCCGTCCTATTAGTATTTTTTCTCAAACCACAAAAGACCCCAGGGAATACAAAGAATTGTGTGACAAGATAATAGAAAGAGTTTCTCTGGCAGGAGCTCCTCCTGGAAATTTCAAGTCATACAATACAATTTGCGGGCAGGTCTCCTCCAGACACTCCCATCTAAAGGAGTTCTCACAAAAACATGCTGTTATAATATTTGTTACTGGAAAAGAGAGTTCAAACGGAAGGATCCTGTTCGAGAGTTGCAGATCTGTAAATCCAAGGTCATACAGTATAGAGAGCATTGATGAGATAAAAAAAGAGTGGTTTAATGACGGGGACTCCGTCGGTGTGTGCGGTGCAACATCTACCCCGATGTGGTTGCTTGAAGAGGTAGCTAACTTCCTCCTGTCCAATAAATTTTGAGAATATGCCGGACAGTACTAAACTCTATGCCAAGGTAATTTTACCCCTTAAATTACGGGGCGATATCTCTTATATAGTTACGGATGAGCTGGTTGAGGAAATAACACCAGGTTCCAGGGTGAGGGTTAACTTTGCCAACAGAGAGTATAGTGCTGTTGTTTGGAATTTAAGCAAATCGTTGGAGGGTTTCTCGGGGAAGTTAAAAGAGATTATCTCTTTAGAACCTTTACCCCCATTTTTTAAGAGCGAACTTGAGCTTTGGCAATGGATATCAGATTATTATATGTGCAGCATCGGAGAGGTTTACAAGGCTGCCTGCCCTGGCAGTTCCATTTCCATCAAAGAGAGCAGAACAAAAAGGGAGGTCGTGCCAAAGGAGAATTTAGGCCCGCCTGCTACGCTTTCAAATTTACAGAGTAACGCTTTGGACAAGATAAAGGAGTCCTTTGTCAATAACAAGGTAGCTCTGCTGAATGGAGTGACAGGTTCGGGTAAAACCGAAATATATATTCAACTTGCCTATGAGCATATGCTAAAGGGACTATCCGTCCTCTATATGGTTCCGGAAATTGCCTTAAGCAGACAATTGAGCACCAGGCTTGAAAGAATATTTGGTGACAAACTGCTGGTGTATCATTCAAAACAGACTGTCAGTGAGCGAGCCAGAGTTCACGGTTTAATACGGAGTTGTAATGGACCTTACATCATTCTGGGCCTGAGGTCGTCTATATTTTTACCATATAAAAACTTAGGCCTGATTATAGTTGACGAAGAGCACGACTCTTCATACAAGCAGACAGATCCCGCCCCAAGATATAATGGAAGGGATAGTGCAATAATACTTGCCAGAATACATTCGTCAAATATTCTTCTTGGCTCGGCAACTCCCTCATTGGAAAGTTTTTACAATGCTTATTCTGGCAGATATACTCTTGTCGGGCTTAATGAAAAGTACTTTGGAGCCGAGCCCCCCGAAATTGAAATCATTGACACAATAAGAGAGTCTAAGAGGGGCAAGATGAATGGGATATTTTCTTTCAAACTTTTAAAAGAGATAGACGAGACAATAATTGCAGGCGAGCAGGTCTTGATTTTCAGAAACAGGAGATCTTACTCTCCCGTTGTACAGTGTATGTATTGCGGAGATATACCCAAATGTGAGCATTGCAACGTCTCACTGAGCTACCACAAATCGAAAAATGAGCTCAAATGTCATTATTGCGATTTTCATGTCAAGTTTAATACAATCTGCTCCAAATGCGGAAAACCGGGGCTCAGGGACAAAGGGGCCGGTACAGAAAAAATTGAGGAGAAGATAAAGGAGATCTTTCCGCAGGCCAGGGTGGAACGTTTTGACTTTGAAACCACCCAGAGCAAACTGAGAGAGAAAAGGATTCTTAAGGAGTTTGCCCAGCACAAGCTGGATATTCTGGTAGGTACTCAAATGATAAGCAAAGGGTTTGACTTTGAACACCTCTCTTTGATTTGTCTGTTGCAGGCAGACAGTATGTTGGCTATCCAGGATTTCAGGGCAAACGAAAGAGCCATTCAGCTTCTGACTCAGCTATCCGGCAGGGCTGGAAGAAAATTCAAAAAAGGGAGGGTTATTATTCAGACCTCTCAGGCAGACCATCCTGTTTATAAAAGTTTTACAACTGACACAGAGACTCTTTCTGACCTTCTCAGGGAGAGAAAAGAGTTTGATTATCCTCCATTTGTGAGGATGATCAAGATTATCCTCCGCAGTTCCAACAGGCCAAAACTGGACCTTGCAGCTAAGGAGATGGAGGAGATGTTGCCTCTTTGGGGAGTAAAGGATTTTTCAGGCCCTTTTGCACCAGTAATAGACAGGCTGAGAGGTGAATACGCCCTTCAATTCTGGTTAAAACTATCCAAGGTCAATAATATACAGTCTGTGAAGCGCAAAATTATGGATGGAACTGATAATTACATAGTTAAACAGCATCCGGCGGTAAAAGTTTTATTTGACGCAGACCCTCTTTAACCTATTTTGGCTGAAATTTGATAATATTAGTTATGCTAAAAAAGATTTTGTAATTTTGCAGATTGACTATGTAATTGACAGACATTTTTTATATGGGGAAAATAATAGCAATAGCAAATCAGAAAGGTGGAGTCGGAAAAACAACTACAGCAATTAATATGGCAGCCTCTCTTGCTGTAATGGAAAAAAAAGTTCTGATAGTAGATGCAGACCCTCAGGCAAATTCAACTTCCGGATTTAACTTTGATCCTGATTCTAATTCACAGTTAACGCTTTATGAAACCCTTATAGGAAAGATTGACATTAAAGAGATCCTCTTGGATACCGACATTGCCGGTCTTAAGCTGGCTCCCTCACATATCAATCTTGTGGGTGCAGAGATTGAGATGCTTAATATACCGGAAAGGGAACTGGTTCTTAAGCGTGCACTGGAACCGATAAAGAATGACTATGATTTTGTGATAATTGATTGTTCTCCTTCCCTCGGAATTATAACTATTAACTCTTTATCAGCTTCGGATTCGGTATTGATTCCCGTTCAGTGTGAGTATTTCGCATTGGAGGGTCTGGGTAAGCTTCTGAATACTATCAAACTTGTCCAGAACAGACTAAATCCCAATTTACAAATTGAGGGTTTTCTTCTGACTATGTTCGACGGTAGGTTAAGACACGCCAACCAGGTAGTGGAAGAGGTGAGGAGCCATTTCAATGACATGGTCTTTAACACAGTCATCCAAAGAAATGTAAGGCTCAGCGAAGCTCCCTCTTTTGGCAAGCCTGTCATTTTGCACGATGCTGTATCTGTGGGAACTAACAACTATCTGAACCTTGCAAAAGAGATTATTAAAAAGAATTCATAACTGTCAACATGAAGAAATCAGCATTAGGAAGGGGCCTTGGAGCCCTTATATCAGACGCTAATAATATGCCTTTCAACAGGCCGGCAACGTTTGAGACTCCACAAACTCTTGCATCTATTGCTGAAATTTCTATAGACAAGATTGATGCTAACCCCTATCAGCCCAGAAGCAGTTTTGATGAAGAGGCTCTTAAAGAGCTTGCTGAATCGATTCAGACTCTGGGGCTCATCCAGCCGATCACCGTTAGGTCGGTTGACGGGAACAGATTTCAGATAATCAGTGGAGAGAGAAGATTCCGGGCGGCCACCCTAGCCGGGCTGGTCACAATCCCCGCCTATATCCGGAAAGCTGACGACCAAGGTATGCTTGAGATGGCTATTGTTGAGAATATTCAAAGGGAGAACCTGGATTCTATTGAGATAGCGCTCAGTTTTCAAAGGTTGATAGAGGAGTGCGATCTTACTCAGGAGGCTATGGCAGAGAGGGTTGGGAAAAAAAGAGCGACCATTACCAACTATCTTCGCCTTTTGAAATTACCGGCAGAGATCCAACTTGCCATCAGGGCAAAAATGGTAACTATGGGACACGCCCGTGCGCTCTTGACTCTTGACAGCTCTAAAAAACAACTTAAGCTTTGCAACCAGATTATCGAACAGGATCTCTCTGTCAGGCAGGTTGAGGCAAAAATCAAGAGGATGGTTACTGCAGAGGGTTCCAAAAAGAGTTCCGAGGTAAATCAAGAATTGGATGATTCTTACTTCAGGTTACTGGAGATTTTCGGCAAATATTTTAACAACAACATCAGTCTCAAGAGAGGTGAAAACGGGAATGGATCAATTACAATTCACTTCAAAAGAGATGAAGAGGTCCTTAATTTCTTAAAGGCACTTGAGCAAACAAATATATAACAGGTGTTATGCGTTACAGGTTTATAATATTAACACTTGCTCTTTTGGTTGCTGTTTCATCAAAGGCTCAGTTCAACACCGGGACTTTTACACAAACCGGCCCCCCCGGTTTTACTACACAACAGCAGAATAACCAGCAAAAAGAGGAGGAGAACGACACAACATCAAAACCTCCCTCCTACACTTTAAAAAGATATTTCAAAAGCCTTGCCGGCAAAGACTCGATGAATATTACCCAAATGTGGATGGGTTCTGCAATTTTGCCCGGTACTGCGCAGATTTATAACAGAGATTACTGGAAGTTACCTGTAATTTACGGAGGAATGGCAACTTTCATATACAGCGGCTATAAATTCAATCAAAAGTATCACAAAAACGGTGATTCAAAGTACCGTACCAACCGTGACCTTATGTATTTGGGAGCAGCTCTTACCTATTGGGGAAGCATGGTTGACGGTGTTGCAAATTTTAAATATTATAAAGATATCCTCCCTGCCCGCGCCTCTCTCTACTCTGCCCTGTTGCCCGGTTTGGGCCAGGCCTACACAGGTAACTATTGGAAAATCCCCATCTTTTACGGAGGTTTTATTACCTGCGGATATTTTATTTATTCAAACAATATGCAGTATAAAAGATATCGCAAATTGTACAACGAAGCCAGCATCTCAGGCTCTGAGGTGAGCGGCAAATACAGTGTTGAGACACTAAAGTATTATAAAGACAGTTACAGACGTTTCCGGGATTATTCAATACTTGCAGGAGTTTTGGTATATGCCCTCAATATTATCGATGCCAACGTCTTTGCCCATCTTCAAGACTTTGACGTAAGTGATGATCTCTCAGCCTCTTTTGGGCCAGATGTGATTCAACCTATCAATTATCAATTTACTAATAATTTGAATCCTTCTTTTGGATTCCAGATGAAATTAAACTTTTAAAAAATGAGCCATAATATTTCGTACTCCACTTTTCTAAAAGCTTTGCTTATTGCAGTATTCGTAGTTATATTATCTCCCGTAAATTCTTACGGACAGTTTTTTTCTAAAAAGCCTTCCAGAGCCTCCTTAAAGCAAGAAATTGTTCAACTCAAGAAAACGATTGATTCTCTAAAAACAGAGATGGAACTTAATGTAATTCCTCTGGCAGATACAGTAAGTGCCAACGATACAATAAACCCGGGGGGGTTGAATTTTTTTGACAGCGAAGACTTCGTGGACCCTTCCATATCTACAGACAGCCTTTTAAGTATCTGGTATGTCCAAAAAAACCTGACTCTCGAAGATAATATTTCGGTCGACCTGGACAGCAGTAATTTTACCTCGGATGTGCCTGACTCCGTATTCATACAGAGATTAAAGGCGATGAACTCTTTTATACCTCTCCCGTACAACAATGTGATAAAGAACCACATCATATACTACACCCAGAAAATCCCTAACAAGATAGATCTCATACTGGGTCTCTCGGGTTATTATTTGCCGATTTTTGAGGAGATACTGGATCAGTACGATATGCCCAAAGAGTTAAAGGTAATGGCTATCATAGAATCTGCACTCAATCCGAGGGCAACATCAAGGGTAAAAGCCAAAGGTATGTGGCAATTTATGTACAAAACCGCACTTCAGTACGATCTTACAATTAACTCCTATGTAGACGAACGTCTCGACCCAGAAGCATCTACCCACGCTGCAGCAAAATATCTGAAGGACGCCTATACAATCTTTGGTGACTGGTCACTGGCTATTGCCTCATATAACTGTGGTGCAGGAAATGTAAACAAAGCCATCAAAAGAGCGGGAGGCTCCAGAGACTTCTGGAAAATTTATCCATACCTTCCGAAAGAGACAAGGGGCTATGTTCCTTCCTTTGTAGCCGCCCTCTACACTATCAATTACTATAAGGAACACCGGATTAATCCGAGACCGATCTCAATGCCTGCACACGTGGACACATTTCTGATTCACAAGCCTCTTCACTTTGGGCAGATATCCGAATTATTAGGTATATCCAAAGAGGAGGTTAGTGATCTTAATCCCCAATATATTAATGAGATAATACCCGGAACAGCGGAGGGCCAGGTATTGCGGCTACCTTTCAATTTCACCTCCGCTTTTGTGGAGAAAGAACAGGAGATATACTGCTACAAGGATAGTATCTTCTTCAACCCTATTATTTACAACGAATCCAAATCTGCGGTTTCCGAAAGGACTTCTGTAATCCATACTGTAAGATCTGGTGAGACTTTAAGCAGAATTGCCCAAAGATACAGGATAAGGTTGTCCGATCTGCAATCCTGGAACAGAGTAAGATCTAATATTAAACCTGGTCAGAAACTGATAATATACACATCAAATCCTCCTAAAAATCAAGTAGCATATGCCTCTGTATCCTCGAAAAAAGTATCAACTTCTAACGAATATGTCTATTACACCGTTAAAAAAGGTGATACCCTCTGGGAAATTTCAAGAAAGTTCGAAGGAATTAGTCTGGACGATTTGATGAAGTTAAACGGATTTACAAAGAGAAGTAAAATATTGCCCGGCAAAAAAATTAAAATAAAACCAGCATAACCGTCAAAACTTCCACCTAATCTGGAGTTTTGCTTCACTTTTAGAGGGGCCTTCGATCATATCGAGTCCCTCTCCTATTTTATCTCTGTCTAAGTAACGAGTCTGAGAAATCTTAAACCAAAAATCCAAAGAGCGCAGTGGTGTGTAATGGATATTAAAATACCACCTGATTCCCTTTCCGTAACAGACCGGAGTTGAAAATCCGTATAGTACATCCCTTTCATATGCATATACCCTTGCATCCCAAACAGGTATGTTAAAAGCGGCTATTCTAAAGGATGCATCCACCTTTCCGGAACCGGACTCACAAAGAGCTTCGTGGAAAATATGAGTTCCTATAAACATTTTATCCTCTTTTGCGAGTGTAAAATCTATTCTGTTGGCAAATCTCAGCCAGTGTGCCACCGGATAGCTTATACTGTTGCGAAGTGAGGTTCTGTTTTGTATTTTCGAAAATTTGAAGTAATAACTTATCCCCTTTTCGTTATTGAAATTTGATGTAACAGAAAGATTGTGGTACCCACTTCTTATCTCCAGCCCGGAAGATAGTTTCCAATATTTCCCAAGGTAGTAAGCAGCCGATATCTGGATACCTTTCTCCGGGTTTGTAAATGGAGCATAATAATTCTCTGAATGTTCACGGATAAGTAGTGCCATCTCCAGTTTGTTGCATAGAGAAAAGAGAATTCCGGACAATCCTGCTATGGACGCCGAACGGTCAATTGCCACCTCGCCAAAAAGTCTTATCTTATCCATTACCCAATAGAAGTCTGCACCTGCGTTTATTCCGTACCCCCCGGGAGCAAGCTCTTTTGAATGCTTTAAAGTATCTCTTCCGCCATAAGGAAGGTTATACTTGTATATTATCATATTTTCAGAAATTTTAAAACTGTTACCGCTATATGAAAGATTTGCTCCCAACAACGAACCTTTCAACGAGCCTTTTCTCTCAATGGTGGTTTTAGTATTATGGAGGCCGGTTTTAAGCAGTGAGGTGTATCTTCCCTCTGCTATCCGGGCATCGTATGCTCTATGTGAACCGAATAGCGAAAGTTTCAATCTTCTCATTTCAATTGTTGCAGCAATACCTCTGAATGAGAGATTTTCGTCTGTAGAGTTGTATGGTGTAATACCAGTTTCCGACTTTTTTAAAGACTTCGGTTCGGTTGTTGAATTCAGGAAAAAAGAGTTCCACAGGATTAGGCCCTGTCCAAAACGGGCAATATAATCGCCTATTACCAGCCTCTCCAGCAAACCGGTTTTGTAGAGCGAAATATTCAGCGATTTATAATCTATTCCCCTCTCTCCCGGATCCCTTTCCAATGTTACGCCTGCTGTTAATCTGTCTGAAAACACATATTTGTATTGTGCATAGAGAGTGCCCGGAGAACCCAGGTATCTGCAGTCGGGATTTTTTTCGAATTCCTCTTTTGTAACAGGAGAGTACCCATGTTGCTTTTCCAGAATGCTCTTTGCTCTCAGTAATATTTGTGATTTACCCTCTTTGACAAGCGAGGACGGATTCAGTGGTAAAGAGCTCTCTGTGGGAGAAACAGAGATAAAACGGGTTAGAAGTGTGACCAACCCGGTGTCAAATCCCGGAATCTGAAATAACTCATTAACAGACAAAAGAGTCCCGTACTCTTTTCTGTAATCCAGAATCGACTCAACCTGGAAATCATTTAATATCGCAAGTCTCTCCAGATCCTCTCTGGTGGCTTTGTTGATATCAAGAGGAGAGACCATCAACGATTGAAAGAGGTCAATCAGCTCCTCTATCTGGTTCTCTCTGCCACTTTCATCTGATGCGGCACTCTCCGCATACAGCAGTATCTTTTCTGTTAACTCTTCCGGAATTTCTTTGTCTTTTGTCTGCTGACAAAAAAGTACACTGCCGCTGGAAAGCAGCAACAAAATTGCTATCAACCTCCTCATAAATCCTCCCCCTCATAAAGCCTGTTTTGATTAAAGTTTAGGTCTATTTGACCTTGAATTCATATTCTACCTTGTTAAGCTCCTCATTGGCCTTAACAATTTTATTTGCCAAATCTGCTTTGAACTTTTTCATCTTCTCCATAAGTGCTGCATCGCTGGTTGCAAGAATCTGAAATGCGAGAATAGCAGCATTTTTCGCACCATCAAGCGCAACTGTAGCGACAGGAATACCCGAAGGCATCTGTAATATTGAGAGCACAGAGTCCCATCCGTCAATGGAATTGGAAGACTTTATAGGTACACCAATAACAGGTAACGGTGTGACTGCAGCTATGATCCCGGGCAAATGTGCCGCTCCTCCTGCCCCTGCAATAATTACTCTGATCCCTCTCTTGTCTGCATTTCTGGCAAACTCCATCACCTGTTCCGGAACTCTGTGTGCAGAGAGTGCATTTATTTCAAACGGAATTTTCATTTCGTTAAGAAATTCTGCAGCTTGTTTCATAACAGAGAGATCTGAGGTGCTTCCCATAATTATGCTAACTTGTGGATTCATTGGCTTTTCACTTAAATTGTTTAAAACAAAATTAATACTTAATTTCGTGGGCACAAATTTTTTTTTAATGGAGCGCATTAAACTACACGACAAATGCTTTAGGGTTTTCATACCTTACGAAAAAATTGAGGAGAGTATTAAGGCTGTTGCCAGGCAGCTGAATGATGATTACAAAGAGGTTGAAAATCCTCTGTTTCTCTCTGTTTTGAATGGTTCATTTATGTTTGCTGCAGATCTTATGAAATTTCTCAATTTTGGTTGTGAAATTTCTTTTATCAAACTATCATCTTATAGCGGGGTAGAATCTACCGGCGAAATAAAACAGATTATCGGGCTTAATCAACCTTTAAAAGGGAGATC
This sequence comes from Bacteroidales bacterium, assembly GCA_041663505.1. Classification (GTDB taxonomy): domain Bacteria; phylum Bacteroidota; class Bacteroidia; order Bacteroidales; family UBA932; genus Bact-08. The sequence continues at coordinate 22,370 of JBAYMP010000009.1, forward strand.
GGTTATTATCATCGAAGATATTGTAGACACCGGCGCAACCATTGTGGAGCTGCATAAAATTCTGATGAATGCAGGGGTTAAGGATATTAAGATTTGTACCTTGCTCTTAAAACCTGATGCCTATAAGAAGGATTTAAAAATTAATTACGCTGCCTTACAAATTCCCAATGATTTTATTGTCGGCTACGGATTGGACTATAACGAGCTTGGGAGACAATACAAGGATATTTATGTTTTAGATAATAACTGACTATGAAGTACTATATTATTTTCGGCCCCCCGGGAGCAGGAAAAGGAACTCAATCATACCTGCTGGTAGAAAAATTTAAACTTAAACACATCTCTACCGGAGATTTGCTTAGAAAGGAGATTGAGAATAAAACCGAACTGGGACAGTTGGCCAAATCGATAATTGACAAAGGACAACTGGTAGACGATAATATAGTTCTGGAGATGATTAAAAAGGAGATCTGTTTTGATCCCGGAGTAATTACCGGATATATTTTTGACGGCTATCCCAGAAATCTTGATCAGGCAAAAGCGTTTGACAATCTCTTGTCTGCATCCGGCAAAAAGGTGGATGCCGTAATCTCCCTTGTTATAGATGATGAGGTAATAATCAAAAGGATCCAGCACAGGGCCCAGATTGAGGATAGGACGGATGATATGGATTTTGCAACAATCCAGAACAGGATTCTTACTTACCATAGAAAGACTGAACCACTGATAGCCTACTATAAGGAGAAAGGTAACTATTTTCCGGTTAACGGAGAAGCTGAAATTGAGGAAAACTTCCTTGAAATTTGTAAAATAATTAATAAAATACATAATGAGTAACTCCAATTTTGTAGACTATGTCCGACTTTTTTGCCAGTCCGGCAACGGGGGAAAGGGCTCTGTACACCTTCACAGAGAGAAATTTGTGGCAAAAGGTGGGCCCGATGGCGGAGACGGAGGTAGAGGCGGACATATAATACTTAGGGGTAATTCTCAGTATTGGACTCTGATTCACCTTAAATTCCGCAAACATGTCCGTGCAGAGCACGGTGGAGGCGGAAGTGGTTCTTTGTGTCACGGTGCCGATGGTGAAGATATCTATCTGGATGTACCGCTGGGTACTGTTGCAAAAGTTGCCGATACCGGCGAGGTTCTTTTTGAAGTAACCGAGAACGGGGAGGAGAAAATATTGGTCAAAGGTGGAAGAGGTGGTATGGGTAATGCCAATTTTAAAAGTGCCACACATCAGACTCCAAGATTTGCCCAGCCCGGTGAACCGGGAGAAGAGAACTGGTTTGTTCTGGAACTGAAAATTCTTGCCGACGTAGGATTAGTGGGCCTTCCCAATGCCGGAAAATCTACTCTTCTCTCTAAAATTTCGGCTGCAAAGCCTAAAATAGCAGACTACGCTTTCACTACGCTCGAGCCCAATCTGGGAATCGTTGACTATTACGATCATAAATCCTTTGTGATGGCAGACATTCCAGGTATAATAGAGGGCGCTCATGAGGGAAAAGGGTTAGGTTTAAGGTTTTTAAAACATATAGAGCGTAATTCCATGTTGCTGTTTATGATTCCCGCAGACAGCAAGGATATAAAGAAAGAATACAAGGTTCTGTTGAACGAACTAAAGGAATATAATCCAGAACTGCTTGACAAACAAAGAGTTTTGGCCATTACAAAGTCTGACATGTTAGATGAGGAGCTAGCCCGTGAGATGAAAAAAGGTCTACCGAGGGGTATACCTCATATTTTCATATCATCTTTTACAGGACAAAATTTGCAGGCACTTAAAGACCTTCTTTGGAACGCACTAAACAATTAATAACATGCTTGACCAACTTATAGAACTGGATAAATCTCTTTTTCTTTTCCTTAACGGAAGTCACACTCCTGTACTTGACCAGTTGATGGTTATGTTCTCGGCCAAGGAACCTTGGATACCTCTGTATTTTGCAATTATATTGTCACTTTTCTTCTCTTTCAAATGGGAGGTTTCAGACAAATTTCCAAAACCTAAATTTATTGTTGTCAAAAAATCAGTCACTTTTGGACTCGTTGCCTTATTGGGAATAGCTCTCACCTTTGCCTTGACAGATATACTTTCCACTCAGATCAAGCATCTGGTGGAAAGGCCCAGACCAGCTTACGACCCAATTATCGGGAATATGGTAAGGATGCTTGAAAACAAAGGCGGACACTACGGTTTCTTCTCCAGCCACGCATCAAATGTTTTCGGTCTGGCAACGCTTACATCGCTATTTTTTAAAAAGAGGTGGTATTCTTTCACAATCTTTTTTTGGGCAGCACTGGTAAGCTACAGCAGAATATACGTAGGTAAGCACTACCCTCTGGATGTCTTGTGCGGTGCACTTTTTGGCATTTTGATCAGCCTGGGAGTGTACTTTCTGTCCAAAGCCATTCTTAAAAAAATAAAAACAAAATCAGAAAAATCAAATGTTTTGCATAATTGACCACACAACAGATCCTTACTGGAACTTAGCAGCTGAAGAATATCTTTTTAAGAATTTTCTGGCACCGGTATTCCGGCTTTGGCAGAATGACAACGCGATTATCATTGGCCAGCACCAAAATGCTTTTGCAGAGATAAACATAGATTATGTAAGGCAAAACGGAATAAAGGTTGTCCGAAGACTCACTGGTGGTGGTGCTGTCTTTCACGATCTGGGAAATGTAAACTTCACATTCATAGATAATAGGATTGATGATGAAGATACTGCTATGATGTTTGCCCGTTTTACAAAACCTATAATTGAAGTTCTTGGAAAGTTAGGAGTAGAAGCTTATCTGGAGGGTCGAAACGACCTTTTGATTGATGGGAAAAAGTTCTCAGGAAATGCTGTAGCCGTCTACAGAGACAGGGTGCTTCAGCACGGAACCCTTCTCTTCTCATCATCTATGGGTACGCTCGCAAATGCATTAACCAGCAGGCCGGAGAAATTTGTCAGCAAATCTGTAAAATCCAATATTGCAAGGGTGACCAATATTAGTGAACACCTTGTAAAACCAATGACTATCAATGATTTTATTGAATTCATGGAGAGGGAGATCAACAGCATAAACCAGAACCTTTATAAACCTTACAACTATACAGATAAAGATCTTAAGGCAATAGAAAAGCTGAGGGAGGAAAAATATTCCAGAGACTGGTGGAACTACGGTTCCTCTCCCGATTATCAATATTCCAAGGTTAAACAGTTTCCCGGTGGTTTGATTGAAATTTACATGCAGGTTAATAAAGGGAAAATCGCCGATATTAAAATTTTCGGAAGTTATTTCTTTACAAAAGAGACTAAAGAGATAGAAGATATTCTTACCGGCGCAGATCATACCCCGGACGGAGTTGCCGGCAGGCTGGAAAAAATAAACCTCTCCGACTACTTTAATAATGTAGCAAGAGAGGAGTTCTTAAGTCTGTTCTGGGATTAATCTCAGATATCCTTCTTTTTCTCTTTGTATTTTACCAAAATATCTTTTAGAACACCCGCGCAATCTACCAATGCATCCTCAAATTTTGTTGAGTGACGTTCTACAACTAAATCATTACCAGGCATATATACCTTGATCTTGACATTTTTGTTTTCATGATCCGGTAAAAGATTCAAAATAACTTCTACTCTTTGAATTTCATCGTAATACCTAGGGAGCTTTGAAAGTTTTTTCTCAATGAAATCTATCAACTTCTGATCTGCATCGAATTTGAGTGACTGAATTCTGATATCCATATTATCCTCCTTTTTTAGCTCGTGGATGAGCGGTTAAAAATACTTTTTTTAGTTGTTCAAACGAATTATGGGTATACACTTGCGTTGCCGCCAGTGACGAGTGGCCTAAAACCTCTTTTATGCTGTTCAGGTCTGCTCCGTTATTAAGCAAATGAGTGGCAATCGAGTGCCGTAATATGTGTGGAGATCTTTTACCGGTAAATCCCTCAACGCCTCCAAGCTCACTCCTCACTATTTTATTAACAAATGAGAGATAGAATGGTTGCCCGGAATCTGTCAAAAAAAACCTATCTTTGTTACTTACCGGATAGATCTGTTTGAATTTTGAAAGATAGAGTTCCAGTTCATTGCGAAGGGTCTCCGGAATCGGAATCTCTCTCGTTTTATCACCCTTTCCTACGACCCTGAAGATAGATCTTTTAACATCCCAATCGGAAATTTTAAGGTTAGCCAGTTCTGCCCTCCTCAAGCCTGCAGAGTAGAGTATAGCTACTATAGTACGATTGCGGAGTGCAAAAAAATCTTCCGGATCGACCTCTGCGGCAAAGTAGTTCTTCATTGCAACCTGCGTATAAAACTCAGGTAATTTCTTAGATTGCTTAGGACGGTGTATCTTCTTTACAGGATTTGATTTGATGTACCCTCTCTTGACTAAAAAATTTGCAAAACTACTTATAGCCGAAAGCTTTAAATTCATAGTTCTGGGAGACAAGCCGGAGTCCAGACCGGAAGCAACGAACCCCCTGATAGTGTTTGACTGAAGTGGCACAAATTCATCTTCATCTTCGGAAAGTGAGACGAAGTTGTAAAAGTCCTCAATATACGTACTGTAAAGAGCCAGCGTCCTGGGCGAGTACCTTTTGTGAACCTTAAGATAATCTATAAACTCAGAAAGTGTCTTCATAATTATTCTTCGCTACTAATTTACAAAAAAAATTGATACTCCATAATTAACGGGGTACCAATTTTATGTTTTTTTAAAGTAGCACTACTCCTCGTTTAAACGAAGAGATTGTACATAAATTGCTTTCTTAATTTCGTCGCGTCTTTTAACAGAATTTTTAACAAAAGTCTTTCTGCTTCTAAGTTCACGAACAATGCCGGTCTTCTCGAATTTACGTTTAAATTTCTTTAACGCTCTTTCAATATTTTCACCCTCTTTAATTGGAACAATAATCATACGGCAAACACCTCCTTTTTCTAGGGATGCAAAAGTATGGATAATTTTGATAATAGACAACATAATAGTAGCATTTTTGCTAATTTTGTATTTCTTTTTATAATAAAACATGAATTTAACTGAATTTCAAAGGCAAATTGTGCAGGGAATTCCAGACAGGCTTCCCGCCCCTAAAAATTTCGATAAAGAGATAAACCACGCTCCAAAGAGGAAGGATATCTTGACTTTCGAAGAAAAAAAACTCGCTCTTCACAATGCCTTAAGATATTTTCCTTCTGAATATCATAGGGTTTTGGCCCCTGAGTTTGCAAAAGAGCTCCGGGAGTATGGAAGGATATATATGTACCGCTTCAGACCGGATTATAAAATTTCTGCAAGATCAATAGACGATTACCCACATAAATCAAAACAGGCAGCAGCAATAATGCTTATGCTGAGTAACAATCTGGATTATGCCGTAGCTCAGCATCCTCACGAACTTATTACCTATGGTGGAAACGGTGCAGTTTTTCAAAACTGGGCTCAGTATCTTCTTACAATGCAGTATCTTTCTCAAATGACCGATGAGCAGACATTAGTTCTATATTCAGGCCACCCTATGGGTCTGTTCCCTTCTCACAAAGATGCTCCCAGAGTGGTTGTTACAAATGGAATGGTAATTCCCAATTATTCAAGCAAGGATCACTGGGAGAAATTCAATGCACTGGGAGTTTCCCAGTATGGACAGATGACGGCAGGATCGTTTATGTATATAGGTCCTCAGGGAATTGTGCACGGTACAACAATTACTCTGTTGAACGCTGCCCGGATGAGATCCAAACCAGGAGAGCAGGACGCCAGGGGTAAAATTTTTGTCAGCTCCGGGCTCGGCGGGATGTCCGGTGCTCAGCCAAAGGCAGCAGTGATGGCAGGTGTAATAGGCGTTGTTGCAGAAATTAATCCGAAGGCTGTACATACAAGACATTCACAAGGATGGGTAGATGAGGTTTACAGCGATCTCGACCAATTAATGGTCAGAGTAAGAAAAGCAAAAACCAACAAAGAGGTTGTGTCACTTGCATATCAGGGCAACATAGTTGATCTGTGGGAGAAGTTTATTGAAACCGGAATGGATATAGATATGGGAAGCGATCAGACATCTCTTCACAACCCTTGGTCAGGAGGATACTACCCTATAGGACTGAGCTTTGATGAGTCCAATAAAATGATGGCCGAAGAACCGGAAAAATTCAAAGAGGCAGTACAGGCGACACTGCGAAGGCATGCTGCTGCAATCAATAAACTGACAGAAAAGGGTATGTATTTCTTCGACTATGGCAATGCCTTCCTTCTGGAAGCATCCAGAGCCGGGGCGGATGTTGTTCTGCCTAATGGCAGATTCAAATATTCGTCTTATGTACAGGACATTATGGGGCCACTCTTCTTCGACTACGGATTTGGACCATACCGATGGATATGCACCTCATCCAGGCCTGAAGATCTTGCCGTAACCGATGTTATTGCAACAGAAGTTCTGGAAGAGATTATGAAGAACGCACCAGAAGAGATACACTCTCAGCTTGCAGACAATATTCACTGGATAAAAGAGGCAGGCGCCAATAAACTGGTAGTAGGTTCACAGGCGCGGATACTTTATGCAGATGCAGAGGGAAGAACAAAAATAGCTTTGGCAATGAACAAGGCTATAAAAGAGGGCAGAGTCTCTGCCCCGATAGTTCTGGGAAGGGATCATCATGATGTATCGGGCACAGATTCACCATACAGAGAGACCTCAAATATCTATGATGGTTCTAATTTTACTGCAGATATGGCTATCCAGAATGTTATTGGAGATTCGTTCCGCGGCGCAACCTGGGTCTCAATTCACAATGGTGGAGGAGTCGGATGGGGAGAGGTAATAAACGGAGGGTTCGGAATGGTGATAGATGGTAGCGAAGATGCAGACAGGCGGATAAGAAATATGCTCCATTGGGATGTCAATAACGGCATTTCGCGTCGTGCCTGGGCGAGAAACAGCGGATCCATCTTTGCCATAAAACGGGAAATGGAGAGGACACCGCTTCTAAAAGTCACAATCCCAAATATTGCGGAAGAAAATTTAATCAGCGAGACTGCTGATCATTTTTTTAACAGGAAATCCTAGTTTACCTGCATAATCTTTAAGCCCCTTAACTATTTCCGGGTCAATGTTTCTCTCCCGGGCAAGTATCCATAGATACTCTCCCGAAGGGACACCTACCAGTGCATAGGTATAATCTTTGTCTACCTTCAAAACCCAATAATCTCCGGAAAATGGCCAAAAGAAACTTACTTTGAGTTTTCCGGGTTGTTTAGGATCCGGTACCCAGGCTTTTCCTTTCACCTGTTTAATTTTTGATTTATCAGCAATTACCGTTCCCTCATTAATGACAATTACATTCCCATCCTCTCCGATGCTATAAGTGGCTCTGTTTTCCTCCAGCCCCTCCTCAAAAGAGTTCGGGAGTCTCTCTATCTCGTACCATTTACCCATATACTTGCTAATATCAAATTCCTCTGCTGTATCTAAAGCTATGTAAGATGTGGAACAAGATGTGAGTGTCAATAAAGAAAAGAGAGAAGCCAAATATTTTATCATAATCCTATTCATTTATTATCTCGATATTTGCAACAAAATTTATACCGTAAAAAATATTTATTTCTCTTTTTGAAAAATTTCTTCATTTCGAATGAATTAAAAGAGAAAGAGGTTCTGGAATTGGAATATTATCTTTCTCAATTGTTCCCAGACATTTTTCGCCCTTCTTGGTCAATGTAAAATACATCTGTCTTTTATCCTTCTCTCCCAAATCTCTCTCGATAAAACCCTTCTTCTCGACGGCTCTGAGAAGTTTGGATGTATTTGAACAGGTAAGATTCAACTTTGATGCTATCTCTCCGGAAGAGAGCCTTCCCTCTTTAAGGGTGCATAAAATCATACCCTCATTCAGACACATAGAATAGGCCTTGTAAAATACGCTCTCGTATTCACTTATTGAATGACAAATATCTCTTATTGCACATAATCTTTCCATAATCAATTCAATTTTTTCTTAAGTAATACATTATCAACAATTTCCTTGAGGTCTGCTCTTGGAAGCGCCCCCTGAGAAATCTGAGGTGATTCCCCCATCGGTATAAACAGCAGTGTCGGAATACTTGTTATTCCGAATGCAGCAGAGAGTTCTCTCTCCTTTTCTGTATCTATTTTGTAGATGTAAATCTGGCCGTCGTACTCCTCAGCTAACTCCTCAAGAATCGGAGCGATTGATCTACATGGACCGCACCATAATGCATAAAAGTCAATAATGGCGGGTTTGTCTCCGAGATATTTCCATTCATTTGGATTTTTCTCGTAGTTCATAACTTTTGTAAGAAAATCTGCCTTGGTCAAATGGATTGTCTTCACAGATTTTTCTTTTTTTGTGTCAATACTTCCATCCTTGACCGGATTGCTGGTCACATTTACACCACAGGATACAACTCCGGCAAAAATTATGGTATATAATAAGTAGTTGGTAATAATTTTCATTTTGCAAAAATAGTTATTATTTCTTTCGAAACAAATTTCCAACGGAAATATTTTGCTTTAAACAGAATTTTCCTTTACTTTGCAAAAAAAGATAAACAATGAAGTATTTAATAGTGGGCGGAGTTGCGGGAGGAGCAACAACTGCCGCAAGATTGAAAAGAGACGATGAGAATGCAGAGATTATCATCTTCGAGAGGGGCGAATATATTTCGTACGCAAATTGCGGGTTACCCTATTATATTGGTGGTACTATAAGCAGAAGAGAGGATCTTTTTGTTCAAACCGTGGAAGGGTTCATAAACAGGTATGACATCGATATCCGCACAAGGTCAGAAGTAGAAAAGATTGACAAATTGGCTAAAACTGTAATAGTTCATAATACCGAACGTGACGAACAATACATAGAAACTTACGACAAGCTTATCCTCTCCCCGGGGGCAGAACCATTCAAACCAAACATTCCCGGAATCGAAAACCCAAACATATTTACATTGAGAAACATCCCGGACACCGACAAGATCAAACATTTTATAACCACAAAAACAGTAGAACGTGCAATAATCGTGGGAGGTGGGTTCATTGGTCTTGAGATGGCTGAAAATCTGCACAAACTCGGAATAAGTGTCACCATTGTAGAGATGGCGAACCAGGTAATGGCCAATCTGGACTATTCTATGGCCTCCATTGTAAACGCAGAGCTTCGCACAAAAGGGTTGGAACTCCGCTTGAATGAAGCTGTGAATAGTTTTGCCGGAAAAAATGATAAGATAGAGGTTACTCTCAAAGGTGGCAGTATACTTGAGGCAGATATGGTCATCTGGAGCATCGGTGTTAAGCCTGAAACTAAACTTGCCCGAGAGGCAGGACTTGAATTGGGGGTAACCGGAGGAATAAAAGTAAACGAATATCTCCAGACATCGGACAGTGATATTTACGCTATAGGGGATGCCGTAGAGGTTAAACACCTTGTGACAGGAAGAGCTGCTCTTATTCCTCTGGCAGGACCGGCGAACAAACAGGCAAGAATTGCAGCTGACAACATAGTATACGGAAACAAAATCAAATACGCCGGTTCAATAGGTACCGGAATTGCAAAAGTCTTCGATATTACTGCCGCATCTACCGGTGCCAATGGGAAATTACTTAAAAAGGAGGGTATTGAGTACATATCGTCATTTACCCACTCAAGCTCCCACGCCGGTTATTATCCCAATGCAATGCCACTCTCAATAAAGATTATGTTTTCTCCAAAGGATGGTAAATTATTTGGTGCCCAGGTTGTTGGTTCAGATGGAGTGGACAAGAGAATAGATATTTTTGCCCAGACAATTAAAAGCGGTGGTTCCGTATATGATCTTATGGAGATTGAACACGCCTATGCCCCACCCTATTCTTCTGCAAAAGACCCTGTGAGTATTGCCGGATTTGTTGCAGATAATATTCTGGGCGGGAAGTTAAGGATTGTCCAGTGGAGTGATCTGTCAAACTTGGATCTGTCTAAGGATTTCTTGTTGGATGTGAGGACAGGAAAAGAGTTCCGAACGGGGGCAATAGCCGGTTCAGTAAATATTCCTGTGGACGAAATAAGGTTCCGGCTGGGCGAGATTCCAACCGGTAAGAGAATAATCACCTATTGTGCCATTGGTCTGAGAGGATACATAGCTTCAAGGATTTTACTCCAAAATGGTTTTAATGAGGTATACAACCTTTCTGGAGGATATAAAACATACTCTCTTGCATTAGCAAAATGAAAAAATTAATAATTGATACGCTAACAAAATTGCATTTATTGGTTACATTTGTTTGTTAAATTTATTAAAGGATGAAGTATTTATACAGATTTATACTAAGAATTGCAGGTTGGAAGGTAATGGATCCTCCTGTCCCTGAGCCTAAATGTATTATTTTAGGTGCTCCGCATACCTCTGTCTGGGACTTTATTATTTCATACTTATATTATCACTCTTTTGGTGCCACAGCATATATAATGATAAAAAAGGATTTCTTTAAGTGGCCTGTGGGGCGGGTATTAAGATGGATGGGAGGAATTCCCCTTGACAAAAACAAAGGTGCTACTCTAACCAGACAGATTATTGAAGAGTTCAATTCAAGGGAGAGACTTCACTTGGCTATTGCTCCCGAAGGAACCAGAGATGCAACAGGAAAGTGGAAAACCGGTTTTCATACTATTGCAAGGACAACAAATGTGCCGGTTTATCTTGGTTACTTCGACTGGGGTAAAAAGGAGGTTGGCAGAGGAGTCAAGTTCGAAATTACAGAAGATACTCAAGGTGACCTCAAAAAGATTAGACAATGGTACAAAGATAAAGGTGTACAAGGAAAGTTTCCCGAAAAATTCACTACGGGAAGTGATTTGGAATGATTCTTGTGATATTTACACTGGTTAACTAATTATTATTAATGGAAATTAAGGAATTCAGAACTTTAAGAGATTTATTTTATTATTGCACAGACACTTTTAAAGCCAACAGGGCTTTTGCATATATCAACGGTGATTCTTACACCTACCAGGAGTTCGGAGAGAAGACAGTAGCAGTTGCACAACTATTAAGTAATGCAGGTATAGGAACAGGAGAAAAAGTTGGAATATTAAGCCAAAATATGCCTAACTGGCCGGTTGCTTACTTTTCCGCTACAGCATTCGGAAGAGTTGCCGTTCCAATGTTGCCTGATTTTTCGGATACGGAAATTGCAAATATAATAGACCATTCAGAAACCAAAGCTCTATTTATCTCAAAGAAACTCCTCTATAAGGTTTCAAAGGAGATGATGGAGAGACTGGATATAGTCATCGAGATCGACTCATTTGAGATATTGCACTCGGCAAAAGAGAGTATTCAGGCAGATGTTAAATATGCCGATGCAGAAGATATGGCAACAATTATATATACCTCCGGCACAACCGGCAGTTCAAAAGGTGTAATGCTCAGCCATAAGAATCTTTGCTCTCATCTTTATGCAGCATTTACATTACGCCCCAGTTTTGAGTGGGATGTGTGGTTGTCAATCCTTCCGCTTTCTCACACTCTTGAATGCAGCTTAAGCATGATGTTGCCAATGATGAGCGGAGCCTCTGTCTATTTCATAGAAAAAGCACCTACCCCTACTATATTGATCCAGGCATTGAAAGAGGTCAGACCTACTACGATGCTGAGTGTTCCGCTGGTTATTGAAAAGATTTTCCGGTCATCTGTCTATTCAAAATTCCAGGCAAACAAACTTACCTCTGCTCTGTATAAAACCACGTTAGGACGAAAATTTCTTCACCGGGTAGCCGGTAAGAAACTGATGGAGACCTTCGGTGGAAGGCTTCGCTTCTTTGGAATAGGTGGCGCTAAACTTGACGGAGAGGTTGAGAGGTTCCTTTATGAAGCAAAATTTCCATATGCCATAGGCTATGGGCTGACTGAAACATCACCTCTGCTTGCGGGAGCAATTCCTTCTATGGTAAAATGGCAATCGACAGGTCTTGCAATACATGGAGTGACTCTGAGGATAGATAATCCGAATCCTCTGACAGGAGAGGGAGAGATAGTTGCCAAGGGTCCAAATGTGATGATGGGTTATTACAAAAATCCGGGGGCCACAGAACAGGCATTTAACAAGGATGGTTGGTTCCGTACAAAAGATCTCGGAATTATCGACAAAAGTGGTCGTCTATATATAAAAGGACGCCTTACAAATATGATCCTGGGGCCAAGCGGTGAAAATATATATCCGGAAGAGATTGAGTCGGTAATAAACGGACATTCGATGGTATTGGAGTCTCTGGTCACAGAATACAAAGGGAAACTTGTGGCCCTCGTTCATTTCAATCCAGATAAGTTAAAGGCACTAAATGAGGCAAAAGAGGAGGCCCTTAATGCATATTATGAGACAAAAGACCAGTTGGTAAAGACATACGAAGAGACGAAGGAGATGACAATAAAGATCTTCAATGAAAAGATTGAACAACTAAAGAAAGAGGTTTCCGAGTACGTCAATGCCAGGGTGAACAAGTTCTCAAAAATCTCCATTGTGGTTGATCGTCCTCAGCAATTCGAGAAGACCGCCACTCAAAAGATTAAACGATACCTCTACAACAAGAAGGATTAGAAGGTTAGATCAATTCTGCCTACATAGACCCCAGCAGCTCCTGTTTGATTGACTATCACCCCTTTTCCACACCTGTTTTTCATTAGAACCGGTTCTTCAAGAAATGTGTGAGAGTGTCCACCAATGATAATATCGATATTTTTGCTGTATCTGGCTAACTCCGTGTCTGAAGGATTCTTCTTAGTTCCTTCGTCAAAGCCGATATGACTTAATACTATTACAAGATCACACCCCTCTTTAATCTTTAACTTCCTGGCAATTTTGTTTGCCACGGAAAGTGGATCTTTATACTCAATATTTGCTCTCCCGGCTTCGGAAACATAGCCTTTCAGATCCAGAAGAATACCGATGATTCCGATTTTTCTTCCTCCCTTATTAATTATTATATAAGGCTTAATTATATCTTTTAATGGGCTTTTGGAAAAATCATAATTTGCACAAAGTGTGGGATAGTTTGCCTTTTTCAATCTCTGGGCCAGTTGCTGCTGACCATTATCAAACTCGTGATTGCCAAGACATACTGCATCATAACCCATTGCATTGTACAGCATAATTTCTGCATAGCCCTTAAAGAGGGTAAAGTATGGAGTTCCCTGGTTATAATCTCCGGCGTCCAGAATTAAAACATTGGAATTTTCTTCTCTGACCATCTGAAAATAGTTGGCTCTCCTTTGAAAGCCTCCCATACCAATATTTCTTCCACTTGTGGCAGGTTCTATATTGCTATGGGTATCATTGGTATGTAGTATTACCAGATCCTGAGAGAACCCTGTCAAAGAGAGGAATACTATCAAAATTGCAAGAATTGTCCCTCTGATTTTTAATATTTTACTCATAATGCTGATTCTCTATCGTTACTCTTTGTGTAATTGAAGACTTGATGGTCTCACCTTTCTTTGTCGATTCTGCAATCTTTTCAAAGATAGCATCCCTTATCAGTAACCCTGTCTGCTCAACGGATAATGCCTCTTTTAACGCAAGCACGTTGTCTCCCCCACTTAACAAAAAGTCTATTGTAACTATCCTGTAAATTTTTTCATCTTCAATCTGCACTCCGTCAATGAGTGCCTTCTTCAACTCCCGTCCTTCTATCTCAAGTTTGACATTATAGGACATCGCTTCAACTCTGTTCGCGGCAAATGATTCAAAGAGCTTTCTCACCGTACTGCCCTTTACATTTAAAATGACCACATAGTTTTCAAAGGGAAATATTGAATATATGTCGTACCGTCTAACATTGCCTTTAGGAAGGGCGGCTCTTATGCCGCCAAAATTTGTAAGAGAGAAGTCTACTTTCTCTTTACTGTGCTTTTGTCCGAACTCTAATAATGCATCCGTAGCATAATTTGAGAGGAGACTCTCGGGTCTTCCGGAACGCATTTCAACCTCCGAAATTCCTACCACCTCCTGCATGATCCTGTCCATTTCCGGTTTGTAAAATTCAATTATGCCTTTGACAACCGGCTCCTGAGGTGTGTTAAAGGTACTATCCATCAGAATTCTACTGCCCTTGTATGAGAAGCTGAGTTCCTGGGCATAGAGTACACCTGAGACTAAGAGTATAACATGGAATAACAGTATCCTTTTTATCATAGATTAATATTTAATCCATTTCATCAAATCTTTCCAACTGGCCTTCTTTCCGTACATCAGAATGCCTACCCTGTAGATCTTTGCAGAGAGATAGGTCATCAACAGGAATGTCCCAAACAGCAATCCGATAGAGAGAGCCATTTGCCATGCAGGAACACCAAAAGGTACCCTGGCAACCATAACCATAGGGGAGGTGAAAGGAATCATCGACCCCCAGAACGACAGGCTACTGTCGGGATACTGGAAAGTATGTATCATTATGAATAGTCCGATTATCAAAGGGAGCGTTACCGGCAGGGTGAGTTGCTGGGTGTCTGCCTCGTTATCCACAGCAGAACCTACTGCTGCAAACATAGAGGCATAAAGAAGATATCCTAAAATAAAGAACGCGAGAAATGCCAAAATAATCGGCACAAAATCTACTCCGGATAGTGCTGCCATTATGTCTCCCATAGGAGAGTTATCTGTTGAGAGTGCAGCTGCTGTTCCAGAAGTATCAGCCGGAAGTTGACTTCCGGTCATTTGCTGAGTCATCTCAGTACCGGCCAACATTTTGTCTGTTCCCATAAATGACTGGATGCCAAATATAATTCCGACAGTCAGGGCAATCCATATCAGGAATTGGACCAAAGCGACAGCTCCCACACCCAGAATTTTCCCAAGCATAAGTTCAAATGGTTTAACTGAAGAGATAATAACCTCAACAACTCTGTTTGACTTCTCGTCAATTACTCCTCTCATAACCATAGAGCCAAACATAAATATAAACATATATATCAAAAAGCTGGCTATGTATGAGATTGCCATATCAATCTCAACCATACTTGCCTTTTCGTCTCCCTCATCGCTTATTGTGAAGGTTTTCACACTCACATCTGTGTTTATGTCCTTAAGAATTGAGTCTAAGTTAGTGATGTTGTATCTCTGCATCTTGGTCTTCTCAACTGCATTTTTTACATTTCTCTCAATTTCTTTTTGTGTATTAATATTGAGTTGCTTGGAGGAGAACGCAGATACTGCCACATTTGAAGCGGAATCCATCTGAGAGATCTCTATCAGTGCATAAAGACCTTCGTTTGCGAAGTTCTTTTTTATCTTCTCTATATCTGCATTTGAGTCAAACGAGTAGGTAAACTCTTCTGTATTCTTGAAAAAGGGAGCACAAACCCGAGATCTGTCTATAACCAGTATCTTCTGGCCCTTCTCGCCTGAAGAGATAGTCATGATAAGCGAAGGAAGGGTAATAAGTGCTGCAAAAAAGATTGGAGTAAGCAGAGTCAATAGAATAAATGACTTTTTCTTTACTCGTATTGAGAACTCCCTGGAAATAATTAAAAATAATTTATCTGTTTTCATTATACAAATCTTAGCTAACCAATTTTATAAATATATCATTCATCCTTGGAATCAACTCCCTGTACGATATAACATCGACTTTTGAAATCAACTCCCCTAAAATCTGAGAGGAGGTTGCCTCTCTGTTAACTTCGAGCACTACCCTTCTTCCATATTTGTGTTCCTCTTCCAAAACAACATTATAAAATGAATTGCTTTGAAACTGGATAGGATCTGTAGATCTGTAAAATAGCTCTACTTCATTTTTTCCGTAATTTCTTCTAATCTCGTCAAGGCCACCCGTAACAACCAATTTTGATTTGTTTATAAGGGCAATGTTGTCACATAGCTCTTCTACAGATTCCATATTGTGAGTTGAGAGAATTATGGTGGCACCTTTTGCCTTCATATCCAGAATTTCATTTCTTATCAGCTGGACATTTACAGGGTCAAACCCGCTGAATGGTTCATCCAGAATTAAAAGAGAGGGCTTGTGTAAAACAGTTGTAATGAATTGTACCTTTTGAGCCATACCCTTGGAGAGCTCTTCAACTTTTTTGTTCCACCAGGCCTGGATTTCAAATTTTATGAACCACTCTTTAAGCTCCTTTGTCGCCTGTAAATGGCTCATTCCTTTTAGTCTCGCAAAATAGATGGCCTGCTCTCCCACCTTCATTTTTTTATAAAGTCCCCTCTCTTCGGGTAAATATCCAATGTTAGCAATGTCGGATTGTTTGATGGGGTTGCCGTTAAAAAGAATTTCGCCGGAATCGGGGATTGTAATCTGATTGATTATCCTTATTAGTGTGGTTTTTCCTGCACCATTGGGACCTAAAAGACCAAAGATTGATGCTTTGGGGATATTCACAGAAACACTATCCAGTGCAGTAAATTGGTTAAACCTCTTAACCACATTGTTACAACTAATGATACTCATTCTATATCTAATGTTAAGCTCAGTAATGATTATTAATTATGACAAAGATAATTAAACATTAATTACATAAAATAGTATTTCAGAATTTTATAGAGCTCCTCTTTGATAATGTTATTCATTACAAGGCAAGCCAGGTCTGTATGTTCTGCTCCGCTTTTCTCTCTGTATCTGATTATTGACCTGGCAACATAATCACCTATATATGGGTTTTTTGATATTTCCTCAAATGTTGCCTTATTAAGATCCAACTTTACAATATCATTTGTGTCCACCACAATTCTCTCTGAAAAAAGATCATATCTCTCTCTGTCAATACCATATATTTCCAGTAACTGCTCTTTTAGTGCAAATCCGCCTAATTTTTCCCTGTACTGAATTATTTTTTTTGCATAATAGGGACCGATACCAGGCAATGAAACCAACTCTGTTGAATCTGCATAATTCAATTGTACAGGTCTTTTCATTTCAAAATTATTCATCTTAACAGATATCGCAGAATCAGCTTCAATTAAATTTGCCTTATTGTTATCTATTGATATGAAGTTTTTAACCCGTTCATATGTTTCCGGGGATATAACGTAAATCTTAGAAAAATCTCCGGCATTCTTAAATTTTCCCCCTTTGTTGCGATAGTTGATTATTACCTGCGCTTGCTTCGGTGTCAGCCCAAGGTTGACAAGACCCTCCTTGTCTATCGTGTTTGGATCAAATTGATGAACAGGTGAAGGGTTCATCTCTGTTGTTTTCAAACTACTTTCCGTTTTCCCTCTCCTTTCAGTCCTACCTTTAACAACAGTGTCTCTGCTTAGTTGGAGGTCCCCTTTTACAACTTCTGCTTCAACCGGTTTATCCTCTTCTACTCTTTTAAATAAAAAAAGCACTCCTTGAATAAAGAGTACTATAAAAATAAACACAACAACCCCTGATGCATGGGATTTTGAAATTTTCCCCCTTTGCCACATATCTCCCCCCCCTGAATAAAAATTATTGTTTTCCTGCTATAATAATGACAATTTCTCCCTTTGGTTCATTAGCCGTATACCAGAGAACCAGTTCCCCCAATGTTTCCCTTCTGTTCTCTTCGTGAAGTTTCGACAACTCTCTTGAAACTGATGCCATCCTGTCATCTCCAAACAACTGGGCCAGTTGCGAGAGTGTTTTTACAAGTCTGTAAGGTGATTCATATAATATTATGGTACGGTTCTCTTCTGAGAGCTCTTTTATCTTTGTCTGACGTCCCTTCTTTAATGGGAGAAATCCTTCAAAGCAAAACCTGTCACAAGGAAATCCTGAATTTATAAGGGCAGGAACAAAGGCTGTTGCTCCGGGTAATGTTTCCACATCTATTCCTCTCTCCTTACACAGTCTTACAAGAAGAAAACCAGGATCGGAAATACCCGGTGTTCCGGCATCGCTTATAAGGGCAATACTCTCTCCTGAAAGCAAACGATCTGTAACCTTTTCTATGCTCCTATGTTCATTGTATTTATGATGCGACTCCATTCTTGTATGAATATCGTATCTTTTGAGCAGAACAGAACTTGTCCTGGTGTCTTCTGCCAGAATCAGATCTACCTCTTTCAATACTTTGATTGCTCTTAGGGTAATATCCTCGAGGTTACCTATGGGAGTAGGTATTATATAGAGTTTAGGCATCAAATTTCCTTCTTAAAATCATATAAAACCTGTATATTATATCTGACTCTTCATCCCAATCCGGAAATGCAGTCCTTGTATATTCCAAAGCCTCATTGAGAGTTTTCATATCATTAAGCTTTTGGATACTCAGCCGGTATTGCTCCTCGTCTTCATTGAACAACTCTCTTATAAAAAAGAGTTTATCATTTAGGGTTATGGCATCACTAATATCTTCCAGTTTTGGACCGGGCATGTCACTCATCCAAGGGACGCTCTTACTGGTTGCCTCATCCAATATAGAAGTTCTGCCATCATAAAAAAGTTCCATCTCCTCCTCTTCCACATCCAGAGTCAGTTTTGACTTTTCTTCTGTGTTTACATATGGGTCAAAAGGTTTTGTAACATTGTGCCGGACATCCGAGAAGGATCGCTTCAACTCTACAATTGTCTGATTGAGCTTTGCAAGATTGCTTCTTTCGTGTTCAAACATCAATGTATTGATTTTTTGTTTAATATTATCGGCGGCTATATTTAATTCCTCCCATTTGAGAGGGGAGATCACATCTTCATCATTCAACGAATCAAGATCTTGCATTAGGCCTGTAATTATTATTTTTATTTCTGAAACTTTATTACTGTTAAGCATTTTAACTTTTTTATCTTTGCATTTGACACAAAAGTAAGTAAAATGTTTTTAGAAAGTGCAAAAAAAACAGGGTGGATCGAGGTGATCTGTGGTTCAATGTTTTCCGGTAAAACAGAAGAGCTAATAAGAAGACTCAAGAGGGCAAAATTTGCCAGTCTAAGAGTAGAAATCTTCAAACCGAAAATAGATGTAAGATATTCAGAAGAGGAGGTTGTTTCTCACGATTCAAACTGCATCAGGTCAACTCCGGTCGATTCTCCTACCAGCATTTTACTTTATGCCTCAGATGTGGATGTTGTCGGAGTGGATGAAGCTCAATTTTTTGACAAGAGCATAGTTGATGTTTGCCAACAATTGGCATCAAATGGAGTGAGAGTTATAGTTGCCGGATTGGATATGGATTATCTGGGAAAACCTTTCGGTCCTATGCCGGATCTTATGGCTGTTGCCGAATATGTAACAAAGGTACACGCTATATGTGTTAAATGTGGAGATCTGGCTCACCACTCACATAGATTA
Source organism: Bacteroidales bacterium (assembly GCA_041663505.1). GTDB lineage: Bacteria > Bacteroidota > Bacteroidia > Bacteroidales > UBA932 > Bact-08. Next base: position 41,627 of record JBAYMP010000009.1, read on the forward strand.
ACAAAAAGCGACAAACTGGTTATGTTGGGTGAAAAAGACACCTACGAACCAATTTGTCGCCATTGTTTCAATGGTCTAACCAAGTAATTATTGCTGAACTGGAGCGGCTTTGCGGGTTAGAGATGCTTTACCGTTGTGAGTAATTGTAGCTTCTGCGTTAACACCTGTAAAGTTTACAACTAGAGTTTCAGGCTCAGCAGTGATTTGCATAGCACCACTAAGATCCATTGGTTGAGCACAAGTCATAGAACCTGTAAAGGTAACAGCAGATTCAGCGATTGTAGCTACACCACCTACACTGATAACAGTTGAATCGTTAACAGTGATAGTTGCATTGAAAGTAGAGTCAGCAAGATACTCAAGCTCTATTGGAGCTACCAGTTCTTGAACTACAGAGTTTCCGGTTGAATCAACAGTTGTAACAGCGATTGAATCCATACCAGTCCATTGGCCTACTAATTTTTCAGAGATAGGTTGCTCTTTTGGACCACAAGAAGCAAGAGCTACGATAAAAGCAGCAGCAGCAAAAAATGTTTTTAGTTTCATTTTATAAAATGTTTTAGGTTTGTTTATCATTTCGGCGACAAATGTAGGAAGATTTTCAATACATCGTTCTTTTTTTTTTAACATTTTATAACTTTGTCACTATATTTTTTTTCAATGAGACAATCACAGTTCACTTTAAGTAGGACAAATCTACTTTATAATTATAATTTTTTTCGCTCAAAACTCTCATTATCAACTAAATTACTTGTTTTGGTTAAAGCTAATGCGTATGGACACGGAGATATTGAGTGTTCAAAACTTTTTGAAGAATTTGGAGCTGATTATTTAGGCGTTGCCCTACCAAACGAAGGTATCAGGTTAAAAAATTCAGGTATCAAGTTACCGGTTATCATTCTGACTCCCGGATTTGAATCGTTTGAAGAGATTATTGAAAATAGTCTTGAACCCAGTATAATCAACCTGGAATCTGCATTAATGTTCATAGAGACGCTCTCTAAGCTAGGAATCAGCTCCTATCCTGTCCATATTAAACTCGACACCGGTATGCACCGGGTAGGTTTTGAAGAGAAGGAGATTCCAAAATTGAAAGAATTGATAATATCCAATCCTAACCTTAGAATCAAATCCGTGTTTTCCCACCTCTCCTCTGCAGAAGAGCCCAGGCATGACGAGTTTACCCGTGATCAGATTAACTTATTCAAGAGAATGAGTTCAGATCTGATATCGGTTCTTGACTATAAACCCTTGCTTCATATACTCAATTCATCAGGAATTGAAAGATTCGCAGATTATCAGATGGATATGGTAAGGCTCGGAGTAGGTATTTATGGAACAAGTTATGTGGATGAATCACAGTTAAAACCTGCCGGATCGTTACAGGCTCCAATAATTCAGATAAAAGAGGTTACAAAAGGTAGTGTAGGGTATGGAAGACATGGTGTGATTGGCGAATCCGGCAAAATTATCGCTACAGTTCCTCTCGGTTATGCAGACGGAGTTAACAGACGTCTTGGAAGAGGCTCAACCAGTTTTATGCTCAATGGTAAACGGGTACCTACAATAGGTAATATCTGTATGGATACTTTTATGCTCGATATAACCGGAGTCGAAGCAAAGGTTGGGGATGTCGTCACTATATTCGGAGAGTCACCTACTGCAGGAGATATTGCAAAAATCCTCAATACAATATCTTATGAGGTCTATACTTCAGTATCCGCAAGGGTCAAAAGAGTGGTTGTCCCTTAACGGGATATCTTAAAAACGAGTTCAAGCAACAACTCTCCATCTGAAGCTTCTCCCCTTTCGTTGCTTTTACTCATGGAATCATATCTTCTTATAAGCGATATTATCTCCAAACACTTAATAAGGGGGTAATTCTGCGAAGCCAACTCGTATTCAGATATAAAGTATGGGTTAACACCCAGATAAGATGCAATTTCACCCCTTGTGGCACCCTTGTTTCTGTTTATGAAGGCGTGATATTTTGATATCCTTGTGAATTGTGAGAAAATTGTGGCAAATGTTACTACAAGGGGATATTGTTTTGGTGAGTCTGCAAAATGGATGGCAATTTTAAAAATCTTAGTCTGGTCCTTTACAGATATTGCCTTAGTGAGTTCGAATAAATTATACTCCCTGCTGATTCCGATATTCTCCTCAACATCTGTTGCTTTAATCTCTTTTTCTCCCTCCTTTATATTTGTCAGAAGCTTATCCAGCTCCAAAACCAGTTTCCTCAACTCGGTTCCGCTGTAATCGGCTAAAAGTACAGAGGCTTCGGGAGATATACTCTTTCCTTTACTCTTTACATATCTCTCAATCCAGAATGTTACTTTGTTCTCCTTTAAGGCCGCCGATTCAAAGACTACACCATTTGCCAGTGCCTGTTTATAAAAGGCTCCTCTCTTGTCTAACGATTTGTTTGTTAATGATATAACCAGTATTGTGGAAGAGAGTGGTTGTCTGCAATAGTGCTCGAATTTTTCCAGATCATCTATCAGTTGGGCCTCTTTTACTATTACTAATTGCCTGGATGCCATCATCGGAAATCTTCTGGCTGATTCAATAACCTGGGTAGAGGTAACATCGGCTCCATATAGAAGCAGCTGGTTGAATCCTCTTTCTGCAGGGGTGAGTGCCCTGTTCGATATCTCTTCGACTATAATGTCTGAATAATATGGTTCTTCACCCATCAGTACATAGAGCGGTCTTATCACTCCGCTTTTGATTTCAGCAAGTATCTCCTCAAAATGCTGAATAGTCTCCTTTGCCCCTTGTTTTGCCATAATTATACAGGGCTAAATTATGCAAAAAGTATAAACGGAACAAATTTTATATCTTTGTAGTTGTATATTCGTAAAAAATGAGGTCTTTGGTTTTCGATCCTGTGAGAAAGAAAAAAGTTGTACTTACTCCCGAGGAGGGTGTAAGGCAGCAACTGATCGATTTACTTCACAATAGACTGGGCTATCCGATTAATCTGATGGTTTGTGAATATTCCATGTCCATAGGAGGATTAAAATACAGAGGAGACCTCGTTCTGATGAACAAAGAGCTTAAACCATTGCTCCTGGCTGAGTGTAAAGCACCGTCCATTAAAGTTACTAAGGAAACTTTTGAACAGATTATGAGATATAATATGGCGTTGAATGTTAAACATCTCCTTTTGACAAACGGTGTTACTACATATTTTGCCTCCTTTGACAGGTGTTCAAATAATTATAAATACCTTACCGAGATACCATCTTATAATGAACTTCCTGAATAAAAAGATTTTCACAATTATTGCTCAAGAGGCTCATGATTCAAATGTGAGAGCATATGTTATCGGTGGGTATGTAAGAGACTGTTTCCTTAAGAGAAAAAGCAAAGATATTGATATTGTGGTTGAGGGGAGCGGGATAGACCTTGCAGAGAGGGTTGCAAAGAGACTCGGAGTGAAGGTTACGGTTTTTAAGAATTTTGGTACGGCAATGCTGAAAAGCAGGGATATAGAGGTTGAGTTTGTAGGGGCACGAAAAGAGTCTTACAGATTGGATTCCCGCAAACCTATTGTTGAAGATGGTTCATTGGTGGATGATCAGCTCCGCAGGGACTTTACTATTAATGCCCTGGCCTTTAGTCTTCAGGAAGAGGACTTTGGAAATCTTGTAGATCCTTTCGGTGGTGTAAAGGATTTGCAGGAAGGTTTGATAAGGACTCCGCTTAATCCTGATACAACATACAGTGATGATCCTCTAAGGATGATCCGGGCAATAAGGTTCGCTTCACAATTATCTTTTATCATAGTTCCCGAATCGCTTAAGTCAATAAAAAAGAATCGTGAGAGGGTAAAAATCCTTTCGTATGAAAGAATAAATGAAGAGCTTAATAAAATTCTGCTCTCCCCTAAACCATCTGTGGGGTTTTATCTGTTGGAATCAACGGGTCTGCTTGAAATAATTCTTCCGCAACTTCTGAAGCTGAAGGGTGTAGAAACTATGGACGGGATAGGCCATAAAGATAATTTTTCACATACCTTGCAGGTACTTGATAATTTGTCTCAATCCAGCGATAATTTATGGCTACGCTGGGCAGCACTGCTGCACGATATAGCAAAACCGGTCACCAAAAATTACGAGCCTGGTACCGGATGGACTTTTCATGGTCATGAATTTATTGGAGGGAAGATGGTTCCTAAGATTTTCCAGCAGCTTAAGTTACCTATGAATGAAAAGATGAAGTATGTCCAGAAGATGGTCCAGTTACATTTGAGGCCTATTGCTCTGGTTCAGGATGAGGTGAGCGATTCTGCTATAAGAAGGCTTCTCTTTGATGCCGGTGACGACATTGATGATCTTATGCTGCTTTGTGAGGCGGATATAACCTCAAAAAATGAAAAGACGGTTAAGAAACATAAATCCAACTTTTCTTTAGTCAAGGAGAAGCTTGTTGAGGTAGAGGCAAAGGATACTCTAAGGAATTTTCAGAACCCTATAACAGGAGAATATATTATGGAAGTTTACCAAATTCTCCCCGGTAAAGAGATCGGCATTATTAAAGAGTATATAAAGAATGCAATACTTGACGGCATTATCGGAAACACTTTTTCAGAAGCAGAAAAGTTGATGGAGACAAAAGCAGCCGAAATGGGTCTTTCAAAAAAAATATGATTTGCTAAAGATGGACAGGCAATGTGAAGCCCTCATAAAAACATTAATAAGCTGTAGCCTGAGGGTTGAAATTTGCCCATTTGGCTGTCCAGTTGTCTACATAAGTATCCGATCTAAATGCTCCTATAAAATTCACCTTGTCAAAGAAAGTGACGTTAACATTTGCATCATTGAAGAGGTTGCTCCTGTTTACAAGCGGACTGGCGGCAGTTGGACCCCAGTTTGCTCCGTTGATCAGACTATTCGGCTGCATTATCATCAGATCGGCAATTGTTGCATAACTGGTATTTCCGTTGGTACTCTTTTTGAAAAAAGTCGAGGAGAATGATTCAGGAGCAGTTTTATCAAAAGTAGATGCATCCACAGAGAGAGAGTCTTTAAATGATGCATCTTTGTCACTGCCAAGAATCGTCATTCCAGCAAAAATAATATTCTTAAGATTAATATCCCCGGCGGTCGCCGCATTCTGTGTCTGGGAGCCTTTGTCATTGCATATCAAAAGGGCTACCGGATAGCCGATTGCTACTGAATTATAGCAGTTTAAATTTGAGCTCCTGCGGATTTGCATAGCTGACTGAAACTGTCCAAGTTTAGAACCATTTGCCGGATTATAAGAGCCACCGTCTATATATGAAGTAGTATTTACAAATAACGGATCCTGGCCGATAGGTCCGATAAGTGTAATGTTAGAGAATACAGGCTTTGTAACTGGAACTTGGGTAGTACCATCAGCGTTATTATCCGATTCAAAGCTGTTTGAATTAGATTTATCTGCAATCTTTGGATTTCTGATACCTAAGCAAAATTGTACGCGACCTCTGTAACCGTTGTCAGTATCAAAATCGTCGTCCCAACCATAATAGGCTATAAGGTATTTGGCATTTACTGTACCTCCGAACCATTCAAACGAATCATCGTTGGAATATGAGACCTGGACATGGTCTATCTTTGTTCCGTTACCCACTGAGCCCATTGTCAAACCGTTGATCTCTTGATCCGTTTTAAGCGGATAACCGGCAAATTCTATTCTGACATAGGAGAGAATTCCGGAATTATCAGCATCGTCGTCGCCACCATGCTTCGAGCGGGGGCCTCCCTCAATTATCATCTCGGTTTTGTTGTTCGTTGCTTTTCCGCAAATAATTATTCCGCCCCAGTCGCCAGGTTTTCTGGAACCTGCCGGCTGATTAGAGGTGAAGACTATAGGTGAATCGACGGTTCCCTGTGCAATTATTTTACCTCCCCTCTCAACAACAATTGCTGCTTTTGTAGCCTTGTCACCTTTAATAACAGTTCCTGCTTCTATTGTTAGGGTAGATCCTGATGTAATGTAAACCCAACCTTTTAAAACATAAACACCTTTTTTAATAGTGTGATCCTGTGTGATTTCAAACTCCTGATCGCCATTTCCTATTTCATTGGTGTTAAAAATAATCTGCTCATCTGCAGAGGGAGGGGTTACCTCCGGTGTATCATCGTTTTTATCACAAGATGTAATCACGGCTGCTGTCAAAAACACCATCAGTGTTAATGTCAATCTTTTAATTTTTTTCATATATTCATTTTTTAGATATTTACCTGTACTCCCAAGAAGATGTTAGCCCCGGGTTTAAAGCTTTTGCTAATCTGACGCCTCTGTTGAAGCACTCCATTGTTATCTATATATTTTGGATACTGTTCAAACAATATCTCCTGATTTAGTATGTCCTTGAAACTTGCCTTGATCTCCAGGTTTTTCCCGATTTTCTTGCCTAAAACCACATCAATGACATCCCTTGGAAGTTCGTAAGTATCCGGTACATCATTGTTGATGCTTGCGCCCGATCCGGTATCTACCTTCCCTATACCTGATATCCTTTTGCCAATTCTGTTATACAGTAAACCTGCACTTATACCCAGTTCCCTGTTGTCGTAAAAAACAGAGGCGTTGATCAGGTATGGCGACTGCCCTTGCATAGGTCTGTCCCTCTCCAGAGATTTCTCATGGTCAAAATCTACATTGCTCTCAATAATTGCTGCATTAAATCCCAAGGTAAGATTCTTTAGACCAATGAAACCGAGATTTTTTTTGATATCCACCTCTATACCGTAGTTATTTGCAGCACGTGCGTTTTCAAAGGTGTAGGTATATGAGCCGCCGGCATCCAGGTATGTCCATTCTATAGGATTTTTAAAGTAATTGTAAAATAGAGCAAGAGTAATATATTCATCATCCGACGGGTAGTTTTCATATCTAAGATCAAGGTTGTGAATTGTCGCTTCCTTAAGGTCTGGATTACCTTTTACATCGGAAAATAGGTTAAAGTCGTAAAAGACGGATGAAGATACCTCCCGGAACTCCGGACGGTTTGTAGTGGAACCGTAAGCTATTCTGATCAGGTTTTTCTTATTAATATTATAGCTTGCATTGAATGACGGAAAAAGGTCTACCTGATCATAGTCGCGGTCCTTGGTGGTAAACTCGTAAATTTTATCGTAGTTTGTCAGCCTCATTCTGTTTGCCTCCAACCTTGCTCCAATCAGAAAACTAAACTTACCCACAGGTAATTTATAAGAGAGGTAGCCGGCTCCCAACATATTCTGTCCTTTGTAACTGTTTCTGTTATCCGTGTCTTCGTATATATATAGTTTGTCCGATCCTAAGTTCTCACTCTTTAGGATTTCGTCTGTAACAGGTCTGTATACAAAGTCCTCCGGAAGATTGTACTGGTTGAACCTGTAAAAAAACTGACGGTTGTTATACTTTCTGAATCTGTATTCGCCATACACTCCTGCCTTAAATTCAGATCTTATACCACCCGGAAGATCTACCGGAAGTGTAATATTAAGCGCAGGTGAAATAATATGCTCGTTAAGCTTTACGAAGTCTCTGGTGATCTCATTTTGATCTATAGCCATTTTACCATAGTAGCGATCTCCATAGATAAGATTTTCTTCCCTGTTTATAATTCTTCTGTCCGGCTGGTTAAGACCTGCAAAAGAGTATCCGATATTCCAGTCCAGGTTTGTATGGGATATTTTGTGACTTCCGGCAAATTGCCCCGTATAGGTGGTTCTGTCGGAATACATATACTCCTGTTTTTCCTGATTGTACCTGGCACTTATGTTTTGCCATCCTGTACGGGTGGTGTACCTGTTTTTACCAATCTGGTTAAGTGTGTTCCGGAATTCAATCTTAGTATTGCCTTTCATATAGGTAAGATTTAACATCGCTCCCACTTTTGCATCAATACTGTATTGATTATCGGTGTATTTATATATATACTCCGGTTCATCCGACACCGTATTGTACACCCCAAACCGGGCATTAAGCATATCTGAGTAAGTCTGAGAGCCGTAGGAATAATTGACCGCCCCGACAAGGCCTGCTTTGGCATTGTTCTTAAAGTTACGAGTTCTGTTAATCATAAAATTAATTCTCTGATCAAAAAAAGGACGCTGTTGCTTGATTGACCAATCATTGCGGAATCCGTTCCGTGTAATATCGGTGACGAGAGAGCTGTTTTCATTATCAACCCTTGAAGGCACAAGTGAACGCAGAGCTCTGTCGCCATTGTCAAAACCGAGGAAATCTGTTGGAGAGGCTGTGTTGTAGAAGTGGCCGTTGAAGTGGGTCTGACTGTTTGCATTCATACCGTATGAAAACAATATCTCATTTTTATCAGGCATACTTCTGGTAGAAATTTTTATAAATCCACCGGAAAAATCTGCCGGAATATCTGCAGAGGGTGATTTTACAATCATAATATTTTCTAACTGAGAGCTGGGAAGCATATCAAATGAAAATGCCCTTGTGTCTGCTTCTGTACTGGGCACGGCTGAGTTGTTCATCCATACATTGTTGTAACGGCTGGCCAATCCTCTAACAATTATATATCTGTCATTTATCACAGATACTCCGGGAATTCTTTTCACAACCTCAGCGGCACTTCTGTCCTGAGTGCGGGAAATCTGTTTCCCGGAAATTCCGCTCATTACTACGCTTGCTGTTCTGGTTGCCTGAACCATTGCCAGTTCGGAATTCATCCTTCTAACCGAAGAGACTACTACTTCATTAAGGAGGTTCGTAGCCTCTTCCATGACAATATCAAATTCATTGGTGCCCGGTTTAACATTCATATCGGGAACAATAATCGTCCGGTAAGTCATACAGGCAATCCGGACCCTGTGCTTTCCGGCCGGAATTCCTTTTATTTCGTAACTTCCGTCAACATTTGTAGATACACCTTTTTTTAACTCTTCGAAATAGATTATTGCTCCGGTAACCGGTTCTCCGGAGTCTTTGCTTAATACAATACCTTTTAATATATTTGTAGTTTGAGCTGGTAAATTTTTGGTGATTATCCCAAAGATTGTTAGTGTAATTAGAATTTTTAATGAATTTTTCACTTTTTCCTTTTTAATTTCCAAGGGCAAAAGTATACTCCTTCTGTTACGGTAGTAAGACAAAAAAATTAAGAAATTCTTACGAAAGATGTCAAATTTGTGTTGATTTGTAATCTTGATTTACCTTTGTACTATGGAAAAGAAAAAAATTCTGGTAGTCGATGACGAGGAGGATCTATGTGAGATTCTCCAGTTTAACCTGAGTAATGCCGGGTATTTGGTGGATGTTGCCTATTCCGCCGAGGAGGCATTCGGGATGTTGAAAAACAACTATGATATTCTTCTTCTGGATGTAATGATGGGTGGTATTTCGGGTTTTAAACTGGCTGAGTTGATAAGGGATGAATATAAAGACAGCGTACCAGTAATTTTTATTACGGCCCGGGATAATGTTTCTGATAAGCTTAAAGGCTTCAATGTAGGAGCCGACGATTATATTGCAAAACCCTTCTCCATAAAGGAGGTTGTCGCCAGAGTCCAGGCTGTTTTGAGCAGGACAGCATTCTATAAAAAAGCAAAAATGGAGAAGAGTGAGTATGAAAAAAAGATAGCCTCCGCAAGTGCAGATGATTCCGGGATTATTCAGTACCCTGGTTTTTCAATCAGTTCTA
>JBAYMP010000010.1:0-46679 GCA_041663505.1 Bacteroidales bacterium
AAGCAGGTAATCATCAATGGTGAGAATGTGAAACTTACAAAGAAAGAGTTTGAGATATTATCTATGCTGGCTTTTGCACCACAGAAGGTCTTTTCCAGAGGAGACATCCTGGATGCCGTTTGGCGGAACGAGGTTTATGTGTTGGACAGGACGGTGGATGTTCACATCGCACGACTAAGAAAAAAACTGGGAAAATTCAGCTCCTGCATTGTTAACCGTTCCGGATACGGATATTGCTTTGATATAGATGAGGCAGCTAAAGATTAAATACAAGCATCAGATACTTCTGTACTTTTCACTTTTGCTGATAGCCATTAGCTTAGGTTTTTCCTATGTAATCGTCAAACTGGAGAAAAAAACAAAAGTGGAGAGGCTTGATGTTCAAATGCATCCCTACACCGATCTTATTTACAACTACATTACAAAGGACACACTCAATTTCTCCGGTAATTATGTAACAGAAAAGATCTCCGAAATATTATACCTCCTTCCGGGAGAAATGAGAATTACATTACTGGACTCCTCCGGTTGGGTAATTTATGACAATTTTTGGGATAAGGAAAAAACGCTGGAGAATCATATGAGCAGACCCGAAATGATAAAAGCAAACAAGGAGGGTTGGGGTTCCACTCTGAGGTATTCAGAAACGCTTAAATCTGAATATCTCTATTATGTTAAAAAATATCCCGGTCTTTATGTGAGAACTGCTCTTGAGTACAACTCTTCTGTATTGCCTGTAATAAAAACTGACAACGAATATCTGATCTATATAGTTATCATTCTTATAGTTGTAATGGCTTTCCTCCTTTATCTAAGCCGGCAAATCAGCCGTCCGCTTACTACATTAAAAGAGTTTATCGACACTGTCCAAAAGGGTAAGGGAAATTATGATAAAATCCGCTTCCCCGATAATGAATTTGGCGAGGTAGGAGAAAAAATAATCCAGACATTCAGGCAACTGGAGAATACAAAGCGGTATAAACAACAGTTGACACATAATGTTGCCCATGAACTTAAAACTCCTGTTACCGGAATCAGGGGCTATCTTGAAACTCTTCTTCAACAGGAAAATATCGATAATGGCCAGAGAAAATTCTTTCTGGAGAGGGCATATGCACAAACAATGCGTCTTTCCGAAATGATAACAGATCTCTCTGTGCTGAATAATATTGAAGAGGCGGCAGAGAGGTTCAACGTTGAAATAATAAATATTAAACAGTGTATCCGGGAGATAGAAAACGATCTTGCCTTTAAGCTTGGAGAGAAGAATATAGAGTTCACCTTTAATGTGGGGGACAATCTGGTTATTGAAGGAATTTACCTTCTAATATACTCTTTGTTTAAAAATCTGATTGACAATTCTATCGAACATGGAGGGGAGAACATCGGGATTTATATAGAAAATACAGCCTGCGACGATACTTACGCCTATTTCAAATACTACGATACCGGAAAAGGGGTTCCTGAAAAGCATCTGAACAGAATATTCGAAAGGTTCTACCGTGTAGAGGCCGGAAGAAGCAGAAAAAGCGGCGGCTCGGGGCTTGGTTTGTCGATTGTGAGAAACTCCGTTAATATGCATAAAGGGACAATAACTGTTAAAAACAGGGAAGAGGGAGGGTTGATGTTTGAATTCTCTTTAGCCTTAAAACTCAAACCGGTATCTGTCAATGAAGGGAAACACCAATCAGGTGAATAAACTCCTCTCTCGTTTTGATATCCTTAAGAAAAGCACCGGTAAAAGCAGATGTGGTTGTTACAGAGTGTTGCTTTTGTACTCCTCTGATTTGCATACACATATGGGAAGCTTCAATTACCACGGCAACCCCAAGGGGATTCAGAGTATTTTGAATACAGTCTCTTATCTGCACGGTCAGACGTTCCTGAACCTGTAGTCTTCTGGCGTATGCATCAACAACCCTTGCAATTTTACTGAGACCAGTTATGTACCCGTTGGGAATGTATGCCACGTGTGCTTTACCGAAGAAAGGCAACATGTGATGTTCACACAAGGAGTACAGTTCAATATCCTTGACCAAGACTATCTGTTTGTACTCCTCTTTAAATTTTGCAGAGTTTAGAATTGTCGCCGGGTCCATCTCATATCCTTGCGTAAGAAATTGAACAGCTCTGGCAACCCTTATGGGAGTGAGCTGAAGCCCCTCTCTTGAAGAATCTTCACCAATCAGACCCAGAACTTCTTTATAATGCGAAGCCAGCTTTTGAGTTATATCCTCTTCATATTGTTCTATTCTTGTATATGCCATAATAAATGTCTAAATTCGGGGCAAATTTAAGAAAATATAGTCTATAAACCGTTCTAAAGATGAGAATTTTAATTACAGCAGCAGAGGAAGAAGAGTTAATCACAGCAAGGCAGGCCTGCAACTCTTTGTCTAAAACCGACCAATACGGGTTCGATATTACATATATGCTCACGGGAATAGGTTCAACATCTACCTGTTACAGACTTACAAAAATCCTTAACAGCTCTTCGGAAGGCTTTGATTTGGCTGTCAATATCGGAATCGCAGGGAGTTTCTCCCCGGATTTTCCTATAGGCTCAGTCGCCAGAATTGAAAAAGAGTATTTTGGAGATTTGGGCTTTGAGACTTTTTCCGGGTTTCAGACACTCTTCAACTACAAAGTTCTCGGTGCAGATACATTTCCCTACAAGGGTGGAGCACTTCATGCTGATGAATTATCACTGAATGTGGAGGAGGCAATGAGCATATATCGCAAAGCAAATGCCGTAACCGTACAGACAGTCAGTAGTATTCCGGAGAAGACACAGCAGCTGAAGCGCGATTTTTCCCCGCAAATAGAGAGTATGGAGGGGGCAGCTTTCTTTTATGTTTGTATCCAGGAGAAGATTCCTTTTATCGAACTCCGTTCCGTTTCAAATGAAGTTGGAGAGAGAAACAGGAAGAGCTGGAACATTCCCTTAGCGCTTGAATCTTTAAAGGAGGCGAACAAAAGACTTTTAGGTGCGTTGTTAGGGTAAAATAAATACCGGATTAAATGACACTTTCACTTGCCTATTCACCCTGCCCCAACGATACCTTCGCTTTTCACGCAATGGTCCACAATCTGATTGATACAGAAGGTCTCTCGTTTTCTGTAGAACTGGCAGATGTAGAACAGTTAAACAAACGGGCAAAAGAGGGAAAATATGATGTTTGCAAGTTGAGTTATCATGCATTCTTCTACCTTTGCGATCACTATGCAATGTTACGCTCCGGAAGCGCACTCGGGTATAATAACGGACCTCTTTTTGTGACAAAAAAAGAATTTTCCGGGCTTTTTCCAGATACTAAAATTGCAATACCCGGAGAGAGAACTACCGGTGCTTTGCTTCTCCGGTTAGCTTACCCCGAGTGTAAAAATCTTACCCCTGTAATCTTTTCGCAAATAGAAGAGAGGATTCTCTCCTCAGAATTTGACGCCGGAGTTTTGATTCACGAGGGCAGGTTTACATATGAAGCTAAAGGGTTGAAGCTTATCTGTGACCTCGGAAACTATTGGCAGGAGACTACTGGTATGCCGATTCCGCTTGGTGGAATTGCAATTTCCAGGAAGTTAGGCAGTGAGGTTCAGCAACGGGTCAACCGGATTTTGAAGAGAAGCATAGAATTTGCCTTTAACAATCCGGAGCTTTCAAAGGAATATGTCGGGCAAAATGCTCAGGAGCTCGACACAGAAATCCAGCGAAAGCATATAAAACTATTTGTGAACAATTACAGCATAGACATTGGAGAGGTTGGCGAAAAGAGTGTTTATGCATTATACAATAAGGTTCTGGAGATCGAACCCCAAATTATTAAAAGAGATAATTTATTTATTTTATGAACGCAGAGATTATAAAAATCCAAGGGATTAAAAAGATTTACAAAGTTGGTAATCAAGAGGTAAAAGCATTGAATGGAGTTGATATTACCATTCATAAAAACGAGTACGTGGCCATAATGGGCCCATCCGGATCAGGAAAGTCAACAATGATGAATATCCTTGGATGTCTTGACAGCCCTTCGAGCGGAACATATATTCTCAATGGTGTAGATGTGAGTAAAATGGTGGACAACGACCTGGCGGATGTCAGAAACAAGGAAATTGGCTTTATATTCCAGTCTTTTAACTTGTTGCCAAGGTATACTGCTCTTGACAATGTCGCACTTCCATTGATTTATTCGGGTGAATCCAAAAAAGATCGTGATCATAAAGCACGTATCGCCTTAGAAAGTGTAGATTTAACCGATAGGATGCACCATAAACCAAATGAGCTTTCCGGAGGTCAGAGGCAAAGGGTAGCGGTTGCCCGTGCTTTGGTTAACAAACCATCTATAATACTGGCAGATGAGCCAACCGGCAATCTGGATACCAAGACCTCTGTTGATATAATGAGGCTTTTCGAAGAGATTCACGACAAAGGAAATACAATTATCATAGTTACTCACGAGGAGGATATTGCAAAACATGCCAAGAGAATCATCAGGCTACGCGATGGTGTCATTGAATCGGATGAGGCTAACCAGAAAGTAAAATTATGAATATATATACAAAAACAGGAGATAAGGGGCGTACATCACTCGTTGGTGGGGCGAGGGTCAGCAAGGATGACCCCAGGGTTCATGCCTATGGTACAGTAGATGAATTAATTTCACATATAGCCCTGCTGAGGGCCGATGCCTACGGAGCTCCCTACTCGGAAAATCTGAGAAGGATTCAGTCTAATCTTATGCTGATTGCTGCGCATTTTGCAGCCGATGATTCCGGAGCAAAAAAGTTAAAAGTTTTTGATGTCTCTGAAATTGAATTTTTAGAACACCAGATAGATGAAATGATATCCAAGCTACCGGAGCAGACTGCTTTTATTCTTCCGGAAAGGCCCCGTGTTGCAGCTGAGTGCCACATCGCCAGAAGTGTTTGCCGCAGGGCAGAAAGATCATCTATAACAATAATGTCCGAATCCAGACTGGAGGTTGGAGTCAGGTATTTAAACCGTCTTTCAGATTACTTGTTTGTATATGCAAGATACTTGGCAATGATAAATGGCATCCCCGATGATTTTTGGCATCAATAAAGTTGCTAATCAAAAATAAATAGTTATCTTCGCACACTATTTTCGATAAATTATCGTAAGTATTTAAATATTAATTGTTTGCGCTATGTATTGGACACTTGAATTGGCGTCGAAACTTGAAGATGCACCATGGCCTGCTACTAAAGAGGAGCTTATTGACTATGCAACCCGTTCCGGTTCCCCGCTGGAAGTTATTGAGAATCTCGAGGATCTTGAAGATGACGGAGAGGTTTATGATAGCATAGAGGATATCTGGCCTGATTATCCCAGCAAAGAGGACTTCTTTTTTAACGAGGAGGAATATTAATATAATTATAGGATGAAGATCATAATCGCTGGAGCCGGCGATGTAGGAAGCCACCTGGCAAAGATGCTCAGCGAAGAGTATCACGATCTTACTATAATTGACAATGACGAAACCAGGCTGAATCACGTTACAGAAATTGCCGATGTCGTTACAGTTTTCGGATCTCCCACATCTATTGAGGCCTTATCTGTTGCCGGGGCTGCTCACGCAGATCTATTCATCGCAGTCAGTCCGGCGCAGGAGCAGGATGTGAATATCATAAGTGCATTGCTGGCAAAAAAAATGGGCAGTGCAAAAGTGACTGCCCGTATCAATAACGACGAGTATCTGCAGAACGAAAATAAGCTTCTCTTTACAGAGATGGGTATTGACCTTCTTTTTTATCCGGAAAAAATTGCTTCCCATGAGATAATCGATCTTTTAAAGCAAACCGGCACTTCGGAGTTTATGGACTTTTCAGGAGGAAAACTACAACTTATCGTTTTCCGGCTGGACGATGGAGCTCCTCTGATAGACAAGACTATGACCGAAGTTGCCATAACAAACGGTAACCCGCAATTCAGAGCGGTTGCAATTGCCAGAGATGGAAAGACTATCATTCCAAGAGGATCCACTAAATTCAAGGAACACGATCTTGTCTTTGTTATTTCTAAAAGGGTGGGTGTCCAGGAAGCAATGAGTTACTCAGGAAAAAACAACATTGATGTTAAGAGGCTTATGATTGTGGGTGGGGGAAGAATCGGAGAGATGGTTGCAAAAAAACTTGAGGGCACTATAGATTACATAAAACTTATCGAACGCAAAAGAGAGAGATGCGATGTGTTGACAGAAAGGCTTTCCAAAACTCTTGTCATTAACGGAGATGCAAGAAACACAGATCTTTTGATAAAAGAAGATGTAAACGATTTTGATGCATTTGTTGCCGTAACCAGCAGTTCGGAAACGAACATTCTCTCTTGTGTAATGGCAAAGAAGATGGGTGTGGATGCAGTAATTAATAAAAGACTCATTACTGCAAGCCGTATTTTCCGTTTCACACTTTCTAACAACGTTCAGTCCATCAAGTGTCTGAATGGTTCAGATGCCGAAATTCTTGAATTTATCGCAAATCCTAACAGCAAAATTACAAAAGATAAGATTAAAAACCTGGGTTTTCCGAAAGATGCCATTATCGGCGGTGTGATCAGTGGTAACCATAGCCATATTGCATTGGGAGATACAGAGATAAAACCTTACGACAGAGTAGTGGTTTTTGCATAGTAACACATGATGAAGAAAAACGAGACACTTGCCATTTTTAAATCATTTGGCAAACCGGATTATCTCTCTCCAAAAACAATCTATCTGCAATCTCACATCCGGTAGACCTCAAGTTCAATAATCAAAGAAAGTTTGAAGCAAATTCGTATATTTGCCGCATGGCATGTTACCTTCAGGCAGAAAATCTCAGCAAGTCCTTCGGACCACAGATACTATTCAAAAATTTAAACTTCAATATTAACGAGGGTGAGAAGATTGCTCTCATCGCCCCTAACGGCAGCGGAAAAACCTCCCTTTTGAAAATTCTGGCCGGCCTGGACAGTTCCGATTCCGGAGGTTCCGTCAAATTTATGAAGGAGATAAAGATCGCATATCTGGAACAGGACCCTGTATGCAACCCGGAGAACAATATTTTCCAGGAGATATTCAGTTCTTCTGGCAAGATAGCAGAGATTGTTGCAGAGTACGAGAGTGCGCTTCACTCCAATGACCCCAAAAGGGTCGAAAGGGCCATAAATGCAATGGACCATTCAGATGCATGGCAGTTTGAGCAGAAGATTAAGAATGTCCTTTCTCAACTGAATCTTGAAGATCTGGAACAGCCTATGAGCCATCTATCCGGAGGGCAGATAAAGAGGGTGGCGCTTGCAGGCACATTGCTGCGAGAGGCAGATTTCCTTATTCTTGACGAACCTACCAACCATCTGGACCTTGAGGTAATCGAGTATCTGGAGGATTATCTAAAGAGATCTTCCTGTACGCTGTTGATGGTCACCCACGACAGATATTTTCTGGACAGAGTCTGTACGGAGATTTTTGAGTTGGACGCCGGAAAACTTTATAACTATAAGGGTAATTACTCTTATTTCCTGGAAAAACGCCAGGAGAGGGTAGAAAATTTTAATTCCGAGACAGAGAGAGCCCGGAATCTGCTGAGAACGGAACTGGACTGGATGCGCAGGATGCCGCAGGCTAGGGCTACCAAAGCAAAATACAGGATAAACGCCTTTTACGACCTTAAAGAGAGGGCAGATCAGAATGTTTCGGATAAGAGAATAAATATAAATGTCAAGACATCCCGTCTTGGAAAAAAGATAATAAACTGCAAGGGGGTATCGCATTTCTATGCCGATTACTGTACAATAGACGACTTTACATACAACTTTGCCCGTTACGAGAAGATTGGAATTGTAGGAAAGAATGGAGTAGGGAAATCTACATTTCTGAATGTAATTACCGGTGCTTTAGAACCATCCTCCGGAACCATTGAACAAGGAGAGACAATTGTATTTGGATATTACAAACAGGACGGGCTCGAGTTCAATCCGGAAGACACAGTCATAGATGTAGTACGCGAGATAGCAGAAGTTGTCACGCTGGGCGATGGTAAGGTGGCGACAGTAAGTCAGTTTCTGAATTACTTTCTGTTCCCGCCCAATATGCACTATACCAAGGTAGAGAAGTTGAGCGGCGGAGAGAAAAGAAGACTCTACCTGATAACTGTGCTTATGAAGAATCCTAACTTTCTGATTCTCGACGAGCCCACAAATGATCTGGACATTCTGACTCTCAATGTGCTTGAAGAGTATTTGAAGAACTTTCCAGGGTGTCTGATTCTGGTTTCCCACGATCGGTACTTTCTGGACAAGCTTGCAGATCATCTTTTCGTTTTTCAGGGCAATGGCAAGATAAAGGACTACGTAGGGACCTTTGCCGACTATCGGGAGTGGGTGCGTTCCAAGACAAGCAATGCTGTAAAAAGCGAGACCCGGAAAGAGGCTCATATTAAGAAAAACGCCAGAAAAGAGAAATACAATTTATGTCCGGTAATAACACCAGACAAACGTAAGCTTACCTTTAAAGAACAGCGAGAGTTGCAGCAACTGGAGGCCGATATTGACCTGATGGAAAAAGAGAAGAACAGCCTTGAGGTTGCCCTTTCTTCGGGAAAACTTTCTCCCGAAGACCTCTATAAATCTTCTACCCGAATTGGAGAAATAATCTCTCTGATCGATTCCAAAAGTGAAAGGTGGCTGGAACTAAACGACTAGACCCGGATTACTCCATCAACTTTTTGTATTTGAATCTTTTTGGAGTCAGGTCGCCCAAGCGACGTTTCTTGTTCTCCTCATATTCACTGTAGGACCCCTCAAAAAAGTATACTTTTGAATCCCCCTCAAAGGCAAGAATGTGTGTAGCGATCCTGTCCAGAAACCAGCGGTCATGTGATATTACCACTGCGCATCCTGCAAAGTTTTCCAAGCCTTCTTCCAAAGCCCTGATAGTATTAACGTCAACATCATTTGTAGGCTCATCCAACAGAAGGACATTTCCTTCGTCCTTCAGGGTCAGGGCAAGGTGAAGCCTGTTTCTTTCACCACCAGAAAGGATTCCGCACATTTTCTCCTGATCTGCACCTGAGAAGTTGAATCTCGAGACATATGCCCTGGCATTTACCTCTTTATTGCCCAATTTGACAAATTCAGAATTCTGGGCTATTGTCTGATAGACTGTTTTATTCGAATCTATCGACTTGTGCTGTTGATCTATATATGCAATCTTTACGGTTTCGCCGACTTCAAATGAACCTGAATCTGCCTCTTCCATACCCATTATCATGCGGAAAAGTGTTGTCTTGCCGGCTCCGTTTGGCCCAATAATCCCTACTATACCTGCAGGTGGAAGTTTAAAATTGAGGTCTTCGAAAAGCACCCTGTCTCCAAAAGATTTGGTTACCCTTACAGCCTCAATCACCTTGTCGCCAAGACGTGGCCCGTTAGGAATAAATATTTCCAGCTTTTCATCTTTGGCGCGGCCGTCTTCATTGAGCATCTTTTCATATGCAGAGAGACGAGCTTTTGATTTTGCCTGTCTGGCTTTTGGTGACATTCTCACCCATTCCAGTTCTCTCTCTAAAGTTTTACGCCGTTTGCTTTCCTGCTTCTCCTCCTGACCCAGACGAATTGTCTTTTGGTCCAGCCAGGAGGTGTAGTTGCCTTTCCATGGGATTCCTTCTCCCCTGTCGAGCTCCAGAATCCAGCCTGCAACATTGTCCAGGAAGTACCTGTCGTGGGTCACTGCAATAACAGTTCCCTTATATTGTTGCAGATGTGTCTCCAGCCATTGGATACTTTCGGTGTCTAAGTGGTTTGTAGGTTCGTCCAGAAGAAGCACATCGGGCTCCTTGAGAAGAAGCCTGCAGAGAGCCACCCTTCTTCTCTCTCCCCCACTAAGGTTTTTTACTAAAGCATCCGGATCCGGACACTGAAGAGCATCCATTGCCCTCTCCAGTTTAGAATCTATATCCCAGCCATTTGCGTGCTCAATTTTATCTGTCAGCTCTCCCTGGAGTTCAATAAGCTCATTCATCTGCTCATCATCCATCGGTTCTGCAAACTTTGCATTGACCTCTTCGTAAGCTTTGAGAAGATCCATTATCTCCTGCACACCCTCCTGCACTATCTCAAGAGCGGTCTTGCTTTCGTCCAGATGCGGCTCCTGTTCCAGATATCCTACAGTGTAACCCGGGGCCCACACAACATCTCCCTGAATCGCAGTTTCTATTCCTGCAATAATTTTTAAAAGTGTGGATTTACCCGATCCGTTGAGACCGATTATGCCAATCTTGGCCCCATAAAAAAAAGAGAGGTAAATATCTTTAAGAATTGCCTTGTTGTTTGTTGGTAAAACCTTACCAACCCCGTTCATGGAAAAAATAATCTTTTCGTCTGCCATATACTGTATTAAAATTTATGGCAAAGATAACATTAGATTATCTCTTTCCCAACTTGAGCAGAAGAGTATCCAGATATTGAACAGACATCACTGAGTCGGTCTGGAATTTTACAACTTTAATCTGATTTCTGAAAGCCTCCATCTGAGATTTGCCAATCTCCTTCGCAGGAGGGGACTCCATCTTTAGAGGGTTTATTGGTGTGTTATTTTTCCATACTCTGAAGTCCAGGTGAGGGCCGGTGGACATACCCGTACTTCCTACATTGCCAATAACCTGACCCTGATGAACGTGGCTTCCCTTCTTCAACCCCTTTGCAAAGGCTGAGAGATGCATGTAGCCCGTTGTATATGTTGCGTTGTGCTTTATTTTTATTGTATTTCCACCTCCGCCTGCCCATCCTTTCGAAATTACTGTTCCATCTCCGATGCTCATGACCGGTGTCCCTTTAGGAGCTGCATAATCGACTCCGGTATGGGGTCTGACAATTCTGGTAATAGGGTGTTTTCTAGCATATGTAAAGCCGGATGAGACACGAGTAAAACTAAGAGGAGCCTTCAGGAATGCCTTTTTAAGGTTTTCTCCCTTGGCATTGAAATATTGCACTGAGCCGGTGTCTCTCTGGTCATAGTATCTATATGCATCATATACCTTTCCCTGATGAACAAAAAAGGCAGCGTATACTTCACCAATTTCAGGTTCATCTCCCTCATACTGAATTTCGTCATACAATACTTTGAATGAGTCTCCCTTTTGCAGACCGAAGAAGTCAATAGACCATGCATAAATATCTGCCAGCCTTGCTGCAAGTTTTACACTAAGCCCCGCCCTCTCTACATCATAATACAGAGACTCAGTTATTGTAGCCTCTCCCACTCTTGTTCTGGTTGCACCTTTCTTGTTGTAAGCCTTAACAAAAATTGAGTCGTGCAAGCCAAACACAACAGTCGTGGTTTTACTGTCTTTGTATATTAGATAAGCAAGCTTTGAATTTTCATCCTTTGTGTAGAAAGCTCTGTAATTATTACCCACTCTCAGTTTTTTCAGATCAAAAATGCCTTTTGATTCCTGAGTCAAAGAGTAAATGTCTGCATTGGAGGCACCGAGATCTTCCATCAGATTTGAGAAAAAATGACCACTCTCGATTCTCCCCTCTTTAATATCAAAATCAAGAGCCGGAATGCCAAATTCGGAGAACTGGCTTTCGGGTAAATTATTTTTATCATTAGCTTCATTTTGTCCCGCTCTCTGTGAACAAGATAGTGCGAAGAAGAGGGTCAAAAAAAGGATTAGTTTTTCCATATTCAATTTTTTACAGTTCGAAGATAGCCATTTGTTGATAATATTGTGGAAAAAAATGTAAAAAAATGGAATAAAATGGAAAACATTACTTAAATTTGCATTAGTCAAAAAACAAATAAGACAATTAAATGATCAAGTTTATTGGTGAATACACAGTAAAGGTAGACGACAAGGGAAGGCTGATACTTCCTTCGTCCTTTAAGTCTGTGATATCCAACGGAGATCTTAGATTTGTCATAAAGAGAGACCTATTCTCCAATTGCCTTGAAATGTTCACCTATGAGGAGTGGGCAAAGGAGTCTGAACAGGTAAAATCACGTCTTAACTTTTTCAACAGAGAACATACTCAATTTTGGAGAGAGTATATGAGAGACAGAGCTATGGTTGAGCCCGATGAGAAGCTTGGAAGGATCTCTATACCCAAGAGGTTGCTTGAACAAATAGGTGTAGAGAGAGAAGTAGTTTTTGCCGGCAATGATCATAAAATTGAAATCTGGGCAAAAGAGAATTTCCAAAGCACCAAATTAAAAGAGAACGACTACCTCGCATTAGCTGAAAAAATTTTAGGGTAAGGAGTTATATCATGGGCACTTATCACACACCCGTTCTACTTGATGAAAGTGTAACTGCTTTAGCCATTGTACCTTTCGGGGTATATGTAGATGCTACTTTTGGCGGGGGCGGGCATAGCCGTGAGATTCTCTCGAGAATGGACCAGAAATCGAAGTTGCTGGCTTTTGACACGGATTTGGATGCTTTGGACAATGCACCAAAGGATAGTCGTTTGATATTGATTCATAATAACTTCCGGTTTATTCAGAACTATGTTCATTTAAATAAGATTGAGTTTGTCGACGGTATTCTGGCAGACCTTGGGGTTTCTTCCCACCAGTTTGACACAGAAGATAGAGGATTCTCCTTAAGATTTGATGCTCTGCTTGACATGAGGATGAATCAACTGGCAAAAAGAACGGCGGCAGATATTGTGAACAGCTACCAGGCAGAGGATCTGACAAGAGTGTTAAGTACATACGGAGAGGTGGAAAACAGTAAAAAGGTTGCCCTGTTAATCTGTAAAAGCAGAGATAACAGACCTATTAGAACAACAAGCGACCTAAACGCTGCATTGGAACCGGTACTTCCGAAGTTCGCAGAACACAAGTATCTGGCAAAGATATATCAGGCACTAAGGATTGAGGTTAATGGCGAAATGAGGGCGTTGGATGGATTTTTAAACGATACAGTGAAAGTACTCAGGCCGGGGGGGAAACTTGTTGTAATAACCTATCACTCCTTAGAAGACCGGATGGTGAAAAATTTCATGCGTTCCGGTAATATTGAAGGGGTGATTGATAAAGATTTTTATGGCAATATAAGATCTCCTTTTGAGGTTATTACAAAAAAACCTATAACACCTTCCGAGGATGAGATTGCAGGAAATACCAGGGCGCGCAGTGCGAAATTGAGGGTGGCAAAAAAAATATAGAGAAGAATGGCAAAGCGTAATTGGATATCGGAGATTATGGGCGGACAGATTCTGTTGCACAGCGGCATATTGCAGCATGTAAAATTTGTCTTGTACATTTTTGTTCTCATTATCCTGTATATAAGCATAAACTTTGGAATTGAGCGGAGTCTTCTGATTGAAAGAAGGAACCAAAAGGAGTTGAAGCACCTAAAAGCAGATTATACCAGCAAATCGGCAAAATTACTCTATCAGAGCAAAAGAGCCGAAATTGAGAAACGTCTGCTGGAACATAACTCAAAGTTAGTTAAACCCACAGAGCCGCCGAGGAGAATATTAATAGAAAAGTAGTATGAAGGAGATTATCCACAGAGTAAGTATAATATATTTTATTATCATCCTGTTAAGCCTGATGGTAATCGGTCGTATTATACAACTTCAATACTTCACTAAATTAGATGTCAGTTCAGATGATATCTCCTTCCGGGTTGAGGAGACAGAGGCTACCAGGGGAAGCATTCTGGCCCGCGACGGAAGGTCTCTTTCTACTTCAATCCCTTATTATCAGGTAAGAATGGATTGTACTGTACCGAGCGATACTGCTTTTCTCAACAATATCGATGCGCTTGCAAGAGCACTCAATAATTTCTACAAAGACAAAAGTGCAGCCGCCTACAGGACAGACCTGATGATGGCAAGAAAAGTCGGTAAACGGTATAAAAGTATAGGCAACAGACTGGTTGACTATTCCGAACTTACCAAAATTAAAAATTTCCCGATATTCAACCTGGGGGCCAACAGGGGTGGGATTATTGCAGAACAAAGGAACAAGAGAACCAATCCATACGGGAGACTGGCCTACAGAACCATTGGCTTTATAAACACATTGGGAGTCGGGGTAGGGATTGAGGGGAGTTACGACTTTTACCTCAAGGGTCTTCCGGGAAAGCAGACTGTTCAGAGAATGCTTGGAGGGGAATGGAAACCCGTGGATAACGAGAATATGATTCCTCCAAAAGATGGTTATGACGTTCAGACAACCTTGGACATTGATATTCAAGAGACCGCCGAAAATGCCCTTAAAGAGCAACTGGCTCTCTCCGATGTATTTGAGGGAGCCACCACAATTGTAATGGAGGTTAAGACCGGAGCAATACTGGCCATTGCAAACATGAAAAAAAATGCTAACGGTGAGTTTGATGAATCTTTTAACTATGCTATAGGCCAGGCTACCGAACCAGGATCTACATTTAAACTGGCAACCCTTGTTGCACTTATAGAGGATGGTTATGTAACCCTTGAAACACCTATTGATGCCGGTAACGGAAAATGGAAATACAGCACAAAAACCTTTTCGGATGTTACACACGGAGGTTACGGGCAGATAAACGTTCTTAAGGCGTTCGAAAAATCTTCAAATGTTGCTTTTGCAAAAATGGGAGTTCAGTATTATGCCAATGACGAAAAGAAATATGTGGACAGGCTCCACAACATGAAACTGGATGAAAAATTCAACCTGGACATTCAGGGAGAAGGCCGTGCAATAATACACTCTCCGGGTGATGCAATGTGGTCTAAACTTACATTGCCAATGATGTCCATGGGATACGCCTGCCTTCTCACCCCTCTTCACACCCTTACATTCTATAACGCTATCGCAAACGGCGGAAAGATGATGAAACCATACTTTGTGGATAATCTTCAGAGAGGTGGGGTCGTAGAAAAGAAATTTGAACCGCAGGAGCTAAGCGGAGCAATCTGTTCCAAATCCACAATAGAGGCTGTTCACAAGGCTCTCAGAGGTGTTGTCACAGATGGTACGGGCAGAGGATTCAATGATCCAAGATATGCAATTTCCGGAAAAACAGGAACTGCACAGATTGCTTTTGACGGACGTTACATGGATGCTCAGGGACGTAAAAAGTATCAGGCTTCTTTTGCAGGTTTCTTCCCTGCAGAAAATCCGCAATACTCAATTATCGTAGTTCTCTACACCAATCCAACCCATACAAGTTTTTATGGAGCCACATGGGCCGCTCCTGTATTCAAGCAGATATCAGATAAAATATACGCTTCCAGTCCTGAGTGGAAAGAGCCTGTCTCGGGCAAAGGAAAGGTTGTTAAAGACAAACCGGCAATTCTTTCCGGCAAAGGAGAGACTATAAATAAACTTCTCTCCCTCTTACCCATAGGAGAAAAGATTTATCTTCCAAAAACAGAATGGCTGCAATTCGTTAAAGATAGCAACAAGGTGTTTGTTAAAGAGTATAATGTAGTTAAGGATTCTGTACCAAGTGTATTGAATATGGGCATTCGTGACGCAATATATTTACTTGAAAATCAAGGGTATCAGGTTCAATTCAGTGGTAGGGGCAGGGTTGTAAACCAGATTCCTGCTTCCGGTTCATCAGTAGAAAAAAAAGGAACGATTCAAATTCAACTTTCAGAAAATTATGAAACTAAGCAAATTACTGAATAATATAAAGGTGATAACCATTCTCGGCAACAAAGAGATTGAGGTTAAGTCTGTATGTTTCGACTCCCGGGAGGTAAAAAAGGATTCTCTCTTTGTAGCTTTAAAGGGAGTGACATCGGATGGACACGATTATATAGAAAAGGCTGTGGAATCCGGGGCCAGTGTCATTGTTTGCGAAGTGTTGCCTTCTGTTTCCTGTCCGGCAACAGTTATCCAAGTAGAGGATAGCCATAAGTCATTGGGATATCTGGCATCCGCCTTTTTCAATAACCCTTCCGGTAAGTTGAAAATGGTGGGTATTACAGGCACTAACGGAAAGACCACTACAGTCACTTTGCTTTATCAACTTTTCACCAGACTCGGTTACAAATGCGGACTCTTCTCCACAATTGCAAATTATGTTTCCGGAAAAGAAGTGGCGGCAACACATACTACACCCGATCCTTTAGAGATCAATTCACTCCTTTCGGAGATGGTGAAAGCAGGGTGCGAATACTGTTTTATGGAGGTGAGCTCTCATTCCCTCGATCAAAGCAGGATTTGCGGATTGAACTTTACCGGTGCGATATTTTCCAATATTACCCATGACCACCTCGATTATCATAAAACATTTCAGGAGTACATTCGTGTAAAGAAGAGCTTTTTCGATAATCTTCCATCTTCAGCCTTTGCCCTTACAAACATAGATGACAAGAACGGGTTGGTAATGCTTCAGAATACCGCGGCCAAAAAGTACAGGTACTCCTGTAAGGCACCTGCAGATTTCAACTGTAAGATAATTGAGAAAGGTCTGGATGGAATGCTCGTTAAAATCGACAACAGGGAGGTTTGGACTAAATTCATAGGAGTACATAATGCCTACAACCTTCTGGCTGTCTACTCGGCTGCAGTTTTACTCGGTGGCGCGCGCGAGGAGGTGCTTGTCCATCTCAGCTCACTTACCTCCGTTGCAGGCCGGTTGGAATATATTAAGGGGTTTAAGGATCTGACTGCTGTGGTTGACTATGCCCACACACCCGATGCACTCAAGAATGTTTTGAAAACATTGAGAGATTGTGCAGGTGAAAGTGAAGTTGTAGCTGTCTTCGGTTGTGGTGGCAACAGAGATAAGAGCAAAAGGCCGGAAATGGCACAGATTGCTGCAAAATATTCCGACAAAGTGATTGTCACATCAGACAACCCAAGATTTGAAGAACCAGAGGCAATTATCGAAGATATTAAAGCAGGATTCTCTACTAAAGAGAGGGCCTCTGCCCTCTTTATCACGGACAGGCGGGAGGCAATAAGAACTGCAATACTGATGTCTAAAGTGGGGTCCATAATACTGATTGCGGGCAAAGGCCATGAGAACTACCAGGATGTAAAAGGTATAAAATACCATTTTGACGATAAAGAGGTGATTTCAGAAGTGTTTAACCAAAATTGACAGGGATATGTTGTATAATCTATTTGACTACTTTAAGGACATCATAGACTTTCCCGGTTTAGGTCTGTTCAAGTACATATCGTTCAGAGCCTTCTCTGCATTTACTCTCTCTCTTCTGATTGCTCTGTTTGTCGGAAAGAAAATGATTCACAAACTGGCAAAGAGACAGATAGGAGAAGAGATCCGCGACTTGGGACTGGAGGGACAGGTTCAGAAAAAGGGGACTCCAACCATGGGTGGTATCATCATAATCATATCCCTTCTTATTCCCACTGTCCTTTTTGGCGATCTTACCAATATATATGTTCAGTTGATGATAATAACAACTATCTGGCTGGGTTTGATCGGGTTCACAGATGATTACATTAAAGTATTCAAAAAAAATAAAGAGGGGCTGGAAGGCAAGTTTAAAATTTTCGGGCAGGTAGCTTTAGGCTTGATTGTGGGTGTATGTCTCTATTTCAGTGATCAGGCAGTTGTGAGAGTGCCCTCTTCTCAAAGGGCAGAAAAGTCCCACGCCGAGATTGTTTCTCAGGAGGGCTTCTCAGACAAAATAAGTTATTTTAAAGATGAGAAGAGCACCAAGACAACAATTCCTTTTGTAAAGGGCAATGAATTTGACTATTCATGGCTATCTCCGGTAAAGGGAGAAGCCGGAGAAAAGATAAGTTGGATAATTTATGTGCTGGTTATAATCTTCGTGATAACGGCTGTTTCAAACAGTACAAACCTGACTGACGGCATGGATGGCCTTGCAACAGGAATATCTGCAATAGTGGGGGTCACTCTCGCCATACTTGCATATGTCTCGGGTAATACGATATATGCCAACTATCTGAATATAATGTACATTCCCTATACGGGAGAGCTTGTAATAGTTTTGGCGGCATTTATCGGGGCTCTCGTAGGTTTCCTTTGGTACAATTCATACCCGGCGCAGGTTTTCATGGGCGATACCGGAAGTCTGGCCATAGGCGGTATTATTGCCGTTGCAGCAATTATTATAAAGAAAGAGTTGTTAATTCCAATCCTTTGCGGAATTTTCTTTGTAGAGAGTCTTTCTGTTATCTTTCAGAGGGTCTACTTCAAATATACCAAGAAGAGATATGGCACAGGGGTGCGTATTCTAAAGATGGCACCGCTACATCATCACTTTCAGAAGGAGGGTGTCCCCGCGCTCATTCAATTTCCAAAAAGAGCTCTACCAGAGGCAAAGATTGTTGCAAGATTTTGGATTATAGCAATATTGCTTGCCGGTTTAACAATAATAACATTAAAAATACGATAATATGTCAAGATTGGTAATTCTGGGTGGAGGTGAAAGTGGTGTTGGCTCGGCGGTCCTGGCTGTTGTCAAGGGTTATGAAACCTTTTTGACAGACAGCAACATGCTCACGGGTGATGCCAAAGTTATGCTTGAAAGGTATGGCATAGCCTATGAAGAGGGAGGACACAATAAAGAGCTTATTCTTAATGCAGACGAGGTGATCAAGAGCCCGGGAATTCCTGATAGCGTGCCTATAGTCGAGGAGATAAAAGCAAAAGGAATACCGGTCATTTCTGAGATTGAGTTTGCAGGAAGGTATGACAAAGCAAAAAAGATATGCATAACCGGAAGCAACGGAAAGACAACAACTACATCCATAATATATTTTCTGCTCAAAAATGCGGGTCTCAATGTAGGTCTGGCAGGAAATATTGGTCAATCCTATGCTTTCCAGGTTGCTACTCAGAATTTTGACTATTATGTTTTAGAGCTTAGTAGTTTTCAACTGGACGGGATGTATGACTTCAAGGCCGACATTGCTGTACTTCTGAATATTACTCCGGATCATCTGGACAGGTACAATTTTGAAATGGAGAATTATATAAAGGCAAAGTTCAGAATAACCCAGAATATGTCTAATGAAGACTGTTTTATCTTTTGCGCCGACGATGAGATAAGCATATCTCACTTGAACAAGATCGTTCTACAGGCTAAAAAACTTCCTTTCAGTCAAACCAAAGTTGTGGAAGAGGGCGCTTATCTGCAGGATAATCAGATGCATGTTCATTACGACGACAGAGAGTACAGGATGTTCCTGAACGAACTCTCCCTGCAGGGCAAGCACAATATTTACAACTCAATGGCTGCTGCCATTACCGGTAAGGTGCTCGACATAAAGAATGAGGTTCTTCGTGAGAGCCTCTCAAGTTTTAAAGGTGTGGAGCACAGACTGGAAAAGGTATTGAAAGTAAAAAATGTATTATATATCAATGATTCTAAAGGAACTAACGTAAATTCAACATGGTATGCGCTGGAGAGCATGACCACTCCGGTGATATGGATTGCAGGAGGGAAAGACAAAGGCAATGACTACTCTCCTCTTTTTGATCTGGTCAAAGAAAAGGTCAGGGCAATCATATGTCTTGGTGTAGACAACAGAAAACTTCACTCAGTGTTTGAAGATAAGGTAGAGGCGATGTACGATACCCTCTCTGCAGAGGAGGCTGTGAGAACAGCATATAATATTGCAAGGCCGGGAGATACCGTACTGTTGTCACCTGCCTGTGCCAGTTTTGACCTTTTCAAAAATTATGAAGATAGAGGGAAACAATTTAAAGAGGCTGTGCAAAATCTGTAAATATGAGTGACTCCGATTCTATAATATACAGGCTGAAAGGTGACAAGGTAATATGGATCATCGTTTTCCTATTATCATTGATCTCAATTGCTGCCGTTTACTCTTCCAGCAGTTCTCTTGCTTTCAAAGAGGGGAAAAGCACATTGGACTTCCTTTTGAAACAGATGAGATTTGTTCTCTTCGGACTTACAGCTCTCTACATCTGTTACAAAATTCCTCTCGGCTGGTACCGTATGTTCTCATACTTTGGGATATTGCTGAGTGCGGGTCTTTTGATTGCAACAATATTGATCGGAAAAAACCTTAATGGAGCCGACAGATGGATAAGTATTTTTGGTCTTTCGTTTCAACCTGCGGAGATAGCCAAAATTGCAACAGTTTTGTATCTGGCAAAAGTACTTGAAGATTTTAAATTTGAAACTTTCAGAGAGTTCGCTATCTGGATTTTACTCCCTGTGGGAACGATCTGCCTTCTCATTTTTAACGGAAGTGCTTCAACAGCCATTATTCTTGGGGGAATCTCTTTTCTGATACTCTTTATTGCAGGTGTCAAGTGGAGCCACCTGTTAAAAACTATCGGAATTGCCTGCATTGTAATGGTCGTGATAATAATATTGAATCAGGCCTTCGGTATATTTCCAAGGGTAGAGACAATGGTGAACCGCATAAAGAACCATATTACCGAAAAGAACATCGACGAAGAGATATCTGCAGAGGCAAAACAGAGAGCATTGGATAAGACATTTCAGGCAGATATGGCAAAGGTGGCAATAGCCTCGGTAGGTGTCCTGGGAAAGGGGCCGGGAAACAGCACGCAACGGTATGTACTTCCTCACCCCTACTCCGATTTCATATATACTATAATTGTAGAAGAGTGGGGGTTTCTTGGCGGATTGGGAGTTTTAATGCTCTACCTCTGGTTTTTGTTCCGGTGTATCGTTCTTGCCCGTTCTTGTACTAAAATATTTACCTCTATGCTTGTTATAGGTCTCGCACTTTTGATTACTTTTCAGGCAATGCTGCATATTCTGGTAAATGTCGGACTTCTTCCAGTAACGGGACATACATTGCCGCTGATCAGCCTGGGAGGCACCTCGCTTGTGATAATGAGCGCCGCTTTTGGAATAATACTCTCTGTAAGCAGAACAATTGAAGTTGTAAAGGGTGGCAATAAGGAGAAAAAAGAAGAGGAGGTTGAGCTATGAAAGATAATTTAAGGGTCATTATCTGTGGGGGTGGAACAGGAGGGCACATTTTCCCTGCACTTTCCATTGCAAATGCAATTAGAAAGGAGCTGCCAGGAAGTGAAATTCTGTTTGTAGGGGCGCTCGGGAGGATGGAGATGGAGAGGGTGCCTGCAGCTGGCTATGACATTGTCGGTTTGCCTGTTGCCGGTCTTAAAAGAAAGATGGATGTCTCAAACCTGATGTTACCTTTTAAAATTCTTAAGAGTTTAAAAAAGGCTGGGGAAATAATAACCCATTTCAACCCTGATGTAGCAGTCGGTGTAGGAGGTTATGCAAGTGGTCCGCTACTCTGGATGGCCGGGCAAAGAGGTATACCCTACCTCATTCAGGAACAAAATTCTTATGCCGGTCTTACAAATAGAATACTGAGTAAAAGAGCAAAAAAGATATGCGTTGCATACGATGGAATGGAGAGATTTTTTGCAAAGGAGAAAATAATATTGACAGGGAACCCTGTAAGGAAAGAGATAAAAGAGACAACAAAAGAGTTAAGGGAAGAGGCTGTAAAATACTTCGGCCTCGACCCCAAAAAGAGAACCATATTGGTTGTGGGAGGAAGTCTTGGTGCCAGGACTCTTAATAATTGCGTAAAAAACTGGATTTTAGAAAATTGTCCGGGG
Organism: Bacteroidales bacterium; assembly: GCA_041663505.1. GTDB lineage: Bacteria > Bacteroidota > Bacteroidia > Bacteroidales > UBA932 > Bact-08. The sequence goes on from JBAYMP010000010.1 coordinate 21,541, forward strand.
AATATTCAGATTATCTGGCAATTCGGCAAGTACTATAAAGAGAGTTTAACAGAGTTTCTGGCGAAGAATCCAAAGGATTATGTAAAGGAGAATGAGTTCATAAAAAGGATGGATTATGCTTTTGCTGCTGCAGATTTAGTAATTAGCCGGGCTGGTGCCGGAACTATCTCGGAACTTTGCGTTGCAAAAAAAGCTTGCATATTTGTCCCCTCACCAAATGTGACCGAAGATCATCAGACTCACAACGCTATGGCCCTTGTCAACAGAGGCGCTGCACTGTTGGTTTCGGACGCTGATGCAGAAAGCAGGTTGATGAATATTGCAAAAATATTTGTAAACGACATTGAAAAAATTGAGACAATGGAGGCTAACATATCAAAAATGGCCTACAAGGATTCTGCAGAAATTATTGCAGAAGAGGTGATAAAGTTAAACCGAGAAAAAAAATGAAATACGTATATCTATTAGGAATCGGAGGTATCGGGATGAGTGCTCTTGCAAGGTACTACAACCACGCAGGGTACAGGGTTGCTGGTTATGACCGCACTTCGTCCAGACTTACATCGGAGTTGGAAGCTGAGGGAATATCTGTACATTTTGAAGATAATACAGATCTTATCCCCGGAGAGCTTATCGGGGATAAGGATAACACGCTTATAATATACACTCCTGCAATACCAAAAGATTTAAAAGAGTATCACTACTTTCTGGAGAGAGGTTTTAAAATTGTCAAGCGCTCATTGGTTTTGGGTGAGATTGCCTCTTCCAAAAAGACACTGGCAGTAGCCGGCACACACGGCAAAACCACAACATCTACATTGCTTGCCCATATCTTTACCGATTCAAAAGTCGGATGTACAGCCTTCCTGGGTGGAATTTCAAAGAACTACCATTCGAACCTGCTGCTGGACATGGGTGAAATATTGGTTGCAGAGGCCGATGAGTTCGACCGTTCTTTTCTTCAGCTATATCCTGATATTGCAGTTATAACCTCCGCCGATGCAGACCATCTGGATATCTATTCGAATCACAGGAACATCAAAGATGCATTCGTCGCTTTTGCAGCTCAGGTAAAGGCAGGCGGAGCACTTGTGGTAAAAAAGGGGATAGACCTGGATCTTTCGGATATTGCCGGCAAGAAAATTTTTGAGTATTCATACAACACTCCCTGCGATTTTTATGCTTCAAATATCCACATTTCTGACTGTGGTTTCTTCCGTTTCGACATAAATCATCCAAAGGGTGTTATTACAGACTGCATACTGGGTGTTCCCGGATGGGTAAATGTGGAGAATGCAATTGCCGCAACGGCTGTCGCACTGTTAAGCGGACTTAACGAAGATTCGATTAAGGCTGCACTGGCAAATTTTGCAGGGGTAGAACGCAGGTTTGACATACGTTTTAATACACCTAAATGTTCGTACATAGACGATTATGCACACCATCCTAAAGAGATTGCCGCAGCAATCAGTTCAATGAGGAGTATCTTTCCCGGTAGGAGACTCACAGCTATATTCCAACCTCACCTTTATACCCGGACTAAGGATTTTGCAATGGAATTTGCAGAGAGCCTGAGCAAGCTGGATGCACTTATACTGTTAGACATATATCCTGCAAGGGAGTTGCCCATTGAAGGGATAACCTCCCGGATAATTTTTGACTCGGTAAAACTGAAAGATAAAGTATTGATTCAAAAAGCGGAGTTGATGGAGACTTTGGAAAAAAGGGAGATCGATGCACTTATCAGTTTCGGGGCAGGTGATATCGACAGATTTGTTGAACCGATAACTGAATATTTGAAAAAAAGGTATGATGTTTAAGAAGATACTTACATATTTTGGATATACACTGCTTTTTGCCATGATGGCAGTATACTTTGTCTTCTCAACAATTTTGACAAAAAGGGAGCAGAGCGAATTGGCGTGCAAAAGTATAAAAGTTGCCATCATAGACAGTGCCGTAAACCGGTTTGTCACAAAGGAGGAGATAATCGACCTGTTACGGATTGAGGGTATTACACCAAACGAAAGTAAGTTGAGACATATCAACCAGCATACTCTTGAATGTATCCTCAGCAACCGTAATGCAATCCGCAAATCCGAAGTGAGCTATACAAGAGATGGCGTGTTGAACGTAAACATTACACAGCGAAGACCTATTTTGAGGATAGAGACCCTAAACGGTGGTTTTTATATGGATGAGACGGCTTATATTTTCCCGTTTGTAAGGACATTCACTTCGTATGTTCCGGTAGTATCGGGAAGTATTCCCCTTAACCTTATGCCTGGCCATAGGGGAAGAGTAAAAAATAATACGGAATGGGCAGAGGGGTTAAAGGAGTTTGGGCTCTATCTTAACAAGGAAGAGTTCTGGAATTCGATGGTAGAACAGATATATATAGACGAAAAAGGAATTGTGCACCTTACACCGAGAGTTGGAGAACAAGAGATAATTTTCGGTCACCTGGATAATATAGAGTATAAGTTCCGAAAGCTTTATGTTTTCTACCAAGAGGTAATTCCGGTTGAAGGGTGGGAAAAGTACAGGTCAATCGATCTTCAGTTCAGCAATCAGATAGTTTGTAAAAAAAGAGACAATAATATTAATAAAAACTTAAACATATGAGAAAGCACGTTGCAGCTATTGACTTAGGGACAACAAAAGTTGTATCACTAGTGGGAGAAAAGACAGAATCCGGCTATAAGATTGTTGCGTTTAAAGAGGCCCCTTCCAAGGGTGTAATGCGTGGTGAAGTCGTGAACATTCAGAATGTTCTGGATTCACTGATTCCAACTCTCCAAGAGATAAAGCAAGAGGATGGAATTGAAGTTAGCGAGGTATATGTCGGTATTGCCGGCCAAAACATAAAATGTAATACTGCCCGTCACAGCAGGAACAGGGGGAAGTCGGACGAGCTGATTTCGGAAAAGGAGATTGCAGAGATGGAGCAGGAGATGTTCAACTCCAGGGTGTCCGCCGGGGAAAAAATACTTCATGTAATGCCTCAGTCTTATAATGTGGATGACCATATAGGTGTAAAGGACCCTGTTGGAATGACAGGAACCCAGATTGAGGGTGATTACAAAATTTTTATAGGGAAAATCAACTCTGTCGAGCACAGCAAACTTGTAATCAACAGAGCAGGTCTGACTCTTAGGGAACTTATCCTTGAACCCGTTGCATCTGCGAGAGCCGTTCTCACCGAGGATGAAATGGAGCTTGGAGTAGCAATGGTAGATATGGGCGGCGGAACTACAGATCTGCTCATCTATGAAGACAATATTGTAAGGCACACTGCAGTTATACCATTCGGAGGCAACTCAATAACAGAGGATCTCCGTCAGGGATGTGGAATATCTTCGCGTAATGCCGAGCAGATGAAGATTCAGTATGGTTCCTGCTACAGCGATTATGCCCCCGAAAACAAAACTGTAATAATCCCCGGAATAGGTGGCCGTGAATCGAGAGAGGTCTCTTTCAAGGTTATTGCAGGTATAATCGAAGCCAGGGTAGAGGAGATCATAGATGCCATAATGTATGAAATTGAAAACTCAGGCTATCAGGATAAGCTTCGTGCAGGAATTGTAATTACCGGTGGTGGGGCTCAACTCACATACCTCTGTAATTATGTTAAATACAAAACCGGTTACGATACACGGATTGCCGCTCCAAATAATAGTATTACCTTTGACTCCTGCGACGGAGTATGTAAACCAAGTTCATCTACAGCTGTCGGTCTTATACTCAAAGGCTTTGAAAAAGAGAGTCTCTTTAAAGGGGTAGAAAGTGTAGAAGAGCCGATAGCAACACTTTTCCCAACAGATTCAATTCCGGTTTCTGCCAATGATCCTCACCAAAAGGCAAGACCGATAAAAGTAAAAAGGGAGAAGAGAAGTGGGAATTTCTTTGACCATACACTCGGAGTATTGGGTGGTTTTTTCGAAAATACAGATAATGAAGCTTAACAAATATGAAAGAGTATTTACCGGTAGATTGGGAGGCTAACCGCTCCATTATTAAGGTGATTGGCGTTGGAGGCGGGGGTGGCAATGCTGTTAATCAAATGTTCCGGCAAGGGATCCAGAATGTTGATTTTATGATTTGCAACACCGATACACAAGCATTGGCTGCAAGTCCGGTCCCGGAGAAGTTACAATTGGGGAATGTGCTCACAAGAGGTCTGGGTGCAGGGTGTAATCCTGAGCAAGGGAAAAAGGCTGCTGTAGAGACTATAGACAAAATTAAGGAGATGCTGCAGGGCACAACGGAGATGGTATTCATAACCGCCGGTATGGGTGGTGGTACCGGAACCGGAGCAGCACCCATAATTGCCAAGGTTGCCAAAGATCTGGGGCTTCTGACTGTCGGTGTAGTTACATTACCTTTCCGTGACGAGGGAAGCGAGTTTATGAAAAGGGCCGTTTTAGGAATCAGGGAGCTTGAAAAATATGTGGACAGTCTGCTGATCATAGATAATCAGAAGCTCTACAAGATATTTGGAGATCTAACCATTTTTGATGCATTTCCAAAGGCTGATTCTGTTCTGAGTACAGCAGTGAAAGGAATCGCAGAGATAATTACCCGTCCAGGTTTTATAAATGTAGATTTCGCCGATGTCAGGATGGTGATGAACGATAGTGGAATGGCTTTGATGGGAAGTGGAACGGCAAGTGGCGAAAACAGAGCTATAAGGGCAGTTGAGGAGGCATTTTCGTCGCCTTTGCTCAACGATTTTGATTTAACCACCGCCAGAAGTGTTTTAGTTAACATAACCTCCAGTAAAGATCACGGACTTACAATGGCCGAGTTGTCCCAGATAATGGATTATATTAAGGAGTTCACAGGAAATAATCCGGAAAATTTCAAGCGAGGCGTAGTTTGTGACCCTTCTATCGAGGATGCAATAAGCGTAACGGTTGTTGCAACCGGTTTCGATATGAATTCACTCCCTCAAATCTCCTCTTCAGGCGGAAAGTTGGTAGAGTCAGTTGTGCTTGGATCGGACATAATAAGTACTCAAACAACCTCTTCCTTTATTAACGACGTTGTCCCGGCAATAACCGAATTACCGCTTAACAGACAACCCTCTACTGTACAAAAGGAGCAAACTGCGGCACCAGCAGTCAAAAAAACCAAACCAACATTAATTATTGAATCCGGCGATAATATTTCCGAACTTGAGAGTCAACCTGCCTACGTCCGCAAACAGATGAGAATAAACCAGGGGGCAGGCAATCCGGGGAGAGTTGCCGATTCAAGAGAGAGCAGCACCTTTAAATTAGAAGAGATAGACGGGAAACAGCACCTGCGTTCCGACAATTCATACATACATCAAACACAAGATTAATCAGAGAATACCCCTTAACTTTTTTTCCCATTTCCAGGCCGAAATCAGGATCTCTTCAATAGGAGTCTCTGCTCTCCAGCCCAATACTTTGTTAGCCAGCGACGGGTCTGCCCAAACCTGCTCCACATCCCCTGCCCTTCTGCCTGTAATTCTGTAGGGAACAGCCATTCCGGTGACTTTCTGAAAAATATCTATGAGCTCCAGAACAGAGAGACCTCTTCCTGTTCCCAGATTGAAATACTCAATATTTTTTTTCATCTCCCCTGCCCTCTCCAGCAGCCTTTCGATTGCAGCAACATGGGCCTTTGCCAGGTCACAAACATAAATGTAGTCCCTTATACAAGAGCCGTCAGGGGTAGAGTAATCATTCCCGTACACGTTAAGAATCTCACGAAGACCCGCAGTTGTTTGGGTTATGTAGGGAAGAAGGTTTTGAGGAACGCCCATAGGCAGTTCACCTATTAATGCAGAGGGATGAGCTCCGATTGGGTTGAAATATCTGAGTGAAATAACATTAAGCCTCTCCTTATTGGCAAGAGCACTATCTTCCAGTATGTTTTCGCTCATCTGTTTTGTTTTACCATATGGAGATTCTGCCGGTTGTAACGGGGCAAATTCGTTAACCGGAAGGTTCTCTCTGGCCGGTTGACCGTAAACAGTACAGGATGATGAAAAAACAATTGATGAAATCTCCTTTTGGGTCATCAGTTCGATCAGGTTCATTAGGGAACAGAGGTTGTTTTTATAGTACATCAATGGTTTTTCAACACTCTCTCCGACAGCTTTGAACGCTGCAAAGTGAATGGCGGCCCTTATATCGGAGTATTTCTCAAAAAGCCTCCTGAAGGCGTTGTAGTCCACACAATCCACCTCTTCGAACAGAGGCTTTTTGCCTATGATTTTTTTAATTCCATCCAAAACTCCCGGGATCGAGTTGGAGAAGTTGTCTGCCAAGACAACCTCGTAACCGGCATTATGTAATTCAACTGCAGTATGAGCTCCAATGTATCCGGTGCCGCCTGTGACTAATACTTTTGTCCTCTTCATACTGTTTTTAAATAAGTTAAATTTTATAAAAGTCCGTAATGGCCATGCAGATTGCTATTTGCTCTTCATCCTTAAGCTCCGTATGCATCGGAAGAGAAAGAACCTGATTTGCAAGATATTCCGAATTATTCAGAGGAACCCTTATTTTTGAAATTCCCGCGAAGGCCTTCTGATTATTCAGAGACATAGGATAATAGATCATCGAGGCAATACCTTTATCTGCCAGGTATTTCTTAAGTTCATTCCTCCTTCCATTAACCTGAATAGTAAACTGATGATATACATGAGTACTGTTTTTTACCTCCAAGGGTATTACAATTCCCTCCACACTTTTTAAGAGTTCCTTGTACCTCTGTGCAAAACTATATCTGGACGAGGAGTATTCGCTCAAATGTTTTAGCTTGACATTCAGAATTGCCGCCTGAATTGTGTCCAGTCTTGAATTACAGCCGATAATATCGTGGAAATATCTTACCTTCTGCCCATGATCAGTCACCATTCTTATCCTCTCGGCCAGCGCTTTGTCCTGTGTAAAAAGTGCCCCTCCATCTCCATAGCACCCAAGGTTCTTTGTAGGGAAAAAAGAGGTGCACCCTATTTGACCAATAGTTCCTGCATGAATCTCTCTTCCGTCGGAACACCTGTACCTTGCTCCAAGCGCCTGAGCATTATCCTCAACTACATACAGGTTATGTTTAGATGCTATCTCCATAATTTCCCCCATATCACTGCATTGACCGAAAAGGTGCACGGGAACTATTGCCTTAGTCTTTTCTGTAATGGAGGGTTCTATGTCCTCCACCTTGATGTTGAATGTATTTGGATCTACATCCACCAGAACGGGAACCAAGCCTAAAAGGGCCACAACCTCCGCAGTTGCAGCATATGTAAAAGCAGGAACAATCACTTCATCCCCCGGTTTAAGCTCCAGCGCCATCATTGCTATCTGAAGTGCATCTGTTCCGTTTGCACAGGCAATAACATATCTGGAATCGAGAAAATTTGCCAGGTTTTTTTCAAACTCGGTTACCTCTTTGCCATTGATAAAATTTGAACTATCTATTACCTTCTGTATTGCAGAATCTATTTCAACTTTGATTTTCTTGTACTGGCCTTTAAGGTCTAACATAGGAATAGTCATATAATTATAAAACATTTAATATCTGCAAATGTACAAATATTCTTGCCTGATGCAATAAATAACTATCTTTGTCAAATATGAACGCCACTTGCAAATCAATCGGAATCGCTTCAGATCATGCCGGATTTGAGCTTAAAGAGATACTCATAAAGGAACTCTCTCAAGCGGGTTATTTAATAAAGGATTTTGGGACATTTTCTTCTGCCAGTATGGATTATCCCGATGTTGCCCATCCACTTGCCAGCGCAGTGGCAAACGGTGAGTTACCCGTTGGAATTGCAATCTGTGGTTCCGGGAACGGAATGAGTATGACACTTAATAAACATAAGGGAATAAGGGCAGCTCTGTGCTGGACCAACGAGATCTCGGCACTTGCCAGACAACATAACAACGCCAATATTTGCAGTCTCCCTGCCAGGTTTATCTCTGCAGAGCTGGCAAAAGAGATTGTTAAGACATTTCTCACTACCGGGTTTGAAGGCGAGAGACATTTGCAGAGGGTAAATAAAATCAACTGTTAAAATGTCCCTCTATATTATTGAAAAAGATCATATAGAGAAAGCTCTGGCAAGAGATATCGGAGAGTATCCGGAAGGCATTGTTATAGTACTCGACAAACCTTATGGATGGACCTCTTCAGATGCCGTCAGGAAGATAAAATTTAAGGCACAGCGTTTTTTTAAAGTTAAGAATATAAAGGTCGGACACGCCGGGACTCTTGATCCGCTCGCTACCGGCGTCCTTATGATATGCCTCGGCAGGGCCACAAAAAAAGCGGAAAAGTTTCAGTCTCAGGAAAAAGAGTATATGGCAGAAATAACATTCGGCAGCACCACATCATCTTTCGATCTTGAAAAGGAGATAGATTGCTACTATCCCTGCGAACACATAAACATTGCTTCCATAAATGCTATACTTCCCAAATTCATAGGAGAACAGAACCAGGTTCCTCCTATTTTCTCGGCAAAGTTTATAGACGGGAACAGGGCGTATGAACTGGCAAGAGCAGGGGTTGCAAAAGAACTTAAGCCTTCCAGGATAACAATATATGATCTTGAGACTCTCTCTTTTGACTCACCTGTTTTAAAACTAAGAATCAGGTGTAGCAAAGGCACCTATATAAGATCTTTAGCACGGGATCTCGGAGCGGCTTTGCAGAGCGGAGCGCATCTTACCGGGCTTGTCAGAACCTCTTCAGGCACCTTCTCTGTAAAAAACAGTATAAGTATCGATGATTTGGACAAACTTATGAAGGTCGACTAAAAATATTTTATCAAAACGAAACTTTTTTCGGATTGATGCGTATAATTTTGAAGTTTTAATTATTTATAGATGAAATTATCCCAGTTTAATTACCCTCTTACTCCAGATCATATTGCCAAGTATCCGGCCAAGTATCGTGATGAGTCAAGATTATTGGTTCTTCACAAAAAGAGTGGAGAGATAGAACACAAATCTTTTAAAAATATTCTCGAATATTGCTCGGAGGATGATGTTTTTATTTTCAATGATACAAAGGTGTTCCCGGCAAGGTTGAATGGCAATAAGGAGAAAACCGGCGCAGAAATTGAGGTTTTTCTTTTACGTGAGCTTAACAGTGAACAGAAGCTTTGGGATGTTCTTGTAGATCCGGCAAGAAAGATCAGAATCGGTAACAAATTGTACTTTGGAGATAACGACAGTCTTGTTGCAGAAGTGATAGACAATACCACCTCTCGTGGCAGAACCTTAAGGTTTCTCTTTGACGGAACTCACGATGAGTTTAAAGCTACCCTATTTAAGCTGGGCGAGATGCCTGTGCCAAAATGGATAAGAAGTAAAGCCGAAAGCATAGATAATGAGCGATATCAGACCATATATGCCCAAAAGGAAGGTGCTGTAGCGGCCCCTGCTGCAGGTCTCCATTTTAGCCGGGAGTTGCTTAAACGAATGGAGATATTGGGAGTTAATTCTACATTTATAACTCTTCATATGGGGCTTGGACACTTTCGCACAGTGGATGTCGAGGATCTCTTAAAACATAAGATGGACTCCGAACAGGTTATCATTACAGAGGAGTCGGCAGATTTAATAAACAGTACAAAATCTATGGGCAAAAAGGTGTTTGCAGTGGGTGTTACTGTTCTCAGGGCTGTTGAAACCTCCGTTACCACACAGGGTAATCTTAAGCCGTTCAACGGATGGACAAATAAGTTTATCTTCCCTCCCTATAGTTTTTCAATTCCTGATGTCCTTATTACCAACTTTCAACTTCCTCAGTCAACTATGCTTATGTCTGTAGCCGCTTTTGGCGGTTATGAGAATATTATGAAAGCATATACCGTTGCGCTTAAAGAGGGATACAAATTCGGAACTTACGGAGACGCAATGATGATTATATAGAAGTTTCCCTTTCTATTTAATATTTATCCTTTTCTAAAATTATCTCACCTGATACTCCGGTCAATCTCTATCCTTCGGGTGTAGTTTTGCTGCATGCTTTCAGAAGAATTAGTATACGCAGTTGCGCTCAATAAGGTATTCAGGTATAACCCGAAAATCTCCAATTTTCTATTGAAGGAGTTCGGAACTGCCAAAGCTGTATTCAACCTTACCCAGGCAGATCTTGCGGAGAGGTTTAACAGAAGATACTCCTTTTTTGACGACCTTTCCGATAAGCGGTTATTTGAATGGGCAGAAAAGGAGATATCCTGGGCATATTCGAAAGGGATAAGACTTCTCTGTATTCATCAAGCAGAGTATCCATCTTCACTTAAAGAGTGTTTTGATCCTCCGGTAATAATCTACCAGTACGGGGATGTAAATCTTAATCAGGATAAAATTATCTCGATAGTTGGAACCCGGATGTCTACAAGGTATGGAACTGAGAGTTGCCGGAAAATTGTAAAAGAGCTTGCAGAGGGCGGTTTTTCACCGGTAATTGTAAGTGGTCTGGCTTATGGTGTGGATATTGCAGCACACAGGGCTGCTCTTGAATTCGGTCTAAAGACAATTGCGGTGCTGCCTAACGGTCTTGACAGAATTTATCCCGCTTCACATTATGAAATTGCAAAAAAAATATCCAGACAGGGTGCGATAATTACTGAGTTTCCAAGAGAGACTGAGTCTCTTAAAATCAATTTCATCCAGCGAAACAGGATTATTGCCGCTCTCTCAAAAGCCACAATTGTAATTGAATCCCGCGAGAAGGGAGGTGCCCTGATAACAGCCGAGTTTGCACAATCTTACTCCCGGGAGGTATTTGCACTACCCGGCAGAATTTCTGATATCTTCTCTGCCGGATGTAATAATCTGATTTATCACAATATCGCTTCCATTTATTGTTCAACAAAAGAGTTCACCTCATATTTGGGGTGGACTTCTGACAACAAGGATGGTAGTAATCTTCAAAAGGAAATATTTTATTCCCCAAGTCCTGAAAAAGAAAAAATATTAGTAGCTTTATCGTTAAATTCCGAGTTAAGTATAGATGAATTACTTCACATCTCAGGTGAGAGATTGCAAACCCTTTCCAAGAGTTTGCTGGAGTTGGAACTGGAGGGTAAGATTCTCTCTTTGGCAGGAAACAGGTACAGCTTAGCATAATATTAATGAATCAGTTCATAGACACACATATTCACCTTTACGACTCAGAATTCGAAAGGGATTTGCCGGATGTGATTGAGAGGGCAGAAACCTTTGGTGTTAACAGGTTTATATTGCCTGCCATAGACAAAAGCAATCACCATAAGATGATGGGTCTTTCAAGACGCTACCCTCTTCAGGCTTTCCCCGCTATTGGCCTTCATCCTACCTCAGTTAAGGCAGACTGGGAGGAGGAGCTCTCGTTCGTTTTTGACAGTATTAACAGTGATAAGTTTTATGCGGTGGGTGAAATCGGGATGGATGGCTACTGGTCCAAAGAGTTCATCAATGAGCAATCCACAGTCTTCGAGAAGCAGATTGAATTAGCTGCCTCTCGCAGTCTTCCGGTTATTATCCACTCCAGAGATGCCACCGAAGAGATCTTCAAGATGTTAGAGAGAACAAAGCATCTCGGTCTCTGTGGTGTTTTTCATGCATTCTCCGGCAGCTACGAGACCTACCAAAGGATTTCCAAAATGGGAAACTTCAAAATTGGAATCGGAGGTGTAATCACCTTTAAAAACTCGTCGCTGGCTAAGGCTGCAGAGAAGATGGATCTGAAAGACATTATACTTGAAACCGATGCTCCGTGGCTCGCCCCCGTACCGTTCAGAGGAAAAAGAAACGAGCCTTCATATATCTCCGTTATTGCACAGAGACTATCCCAAATTAAAGATTGTTCAATAGAAGAGGTTGCAGATAGAACAACAGAAAACGCCGTAAAACTTTTTAAATTAAAGAGATGAAGCCGTCTATTCTTCTTATTTACACTGGTGGTACAATTGGTATGAAACAGGATCCTGAAAGTTCTGCTTTGGTCCCTTTCAATTTTGACCAAATACTGGAGGAGGTGCCTGAACTTAAAAAATTTGGTTATAAAATTGATACATACTCTTTTGATCCTCCAATTGACTCTTCGGAAATTCAAACTGATTTCTGGATAAAGATTACAAATTTAATCAAAGATAATTACCGGATATATGATGGTTTTGTCGTCTTACACGGCACCGATACAATGTCCTATTCCGCATCAGCCTTGAGTTTTATGCTTGAAAATCTGGAAAAACCGGTGGTATTCACCGGAAGCCAGCTTCCGATTGGAATGTTAAGGACAGACGGCAAGGAGAATTTAATCTCCTCCATAGAGATTGCAGCTGCCAAGGATCAATCCGGACACGCTCTGGTTCCTGAAGTTTGTATTTACTTTGAAAGTCTGCTCTACAGGGGAAACCGCACCACAAAGTTCAATGCAGAAAATTTCCGCGCATTTAAATCTGCCAATTACCCTTGTCTGGCAGAGGCTGGAGTACATATCAAGTATAACAAAACATTTATTTCATATCCTCAAAAGTGGGGTAAAGAGCTGCTGATAAATACAAAACTCAATACAGATGTTGCAATTTTAAAGATTTTCCCTAGCATATCTCCTAAAGTTGTCGATTCCATACTTAATATTAATGGTTTACGCGCTATTATCCTTGAAACTTACGGTTCTGGCAATGCTCCAACTGAAGAGTGGCTTATTAAAATGCTTTCAACAGCGATAGAGCGAGGCATAATCATTTTGAATGTAACACAGTGCCAGGCCGGTAGTGTTGATATGGAGGCTTACTCTACCGGAATTTTACTGAAAAAAATAGGAGTAATCAGTGGTTACGACAGCACTACGGAAGCAGCTATTACCAAACTGTTTTTTTTACTCGGACAAAATAATGATAACCTTTATATTAACACCTTCCTTACAAAAAACTTAAGAGGAGAAATATCAATCAACTATAAATGAAGAAAAATTATATTATTGCATTACTGTTAATCATAATTTACAGCCAGGGCATAACGGCATTTGCTCAAAACAGGAGGTCAGATAAAGCTAAATATGTGTTTCTGTTCATAGGCGATGGAATGGGTATGGGTCAAGTATCCTCTGCAGAGACCTATCTGGCTGCGCAAAAGGGGATAATCGGCAGCGAACCTCTCTCTTTTACAAAGTTCCCGGTAATGGGAATGGTTGCAACATACTCCGCCGATTCCTATATTACCTGCTCATCGGCAGCGGGGACAGCTCTATCTACCGGTTTTAAAACCAATAACCTGATGCTTGGTGTAGATCCAGATACCAACAAGCTTACAAGCATTTCTTATAAAATTCATAAAAAGGGAATTCCGGTTGGAATTCTTACAACAGTTACAATTGACCACGCAACGCCAGGAGCATTTTATGCAAACAATGCTGACAGGAACGATTACTACTCAATCGCCACTCAAATTCCGTTAACCGGATTTGAATTTTTTGGCGGTGGGGGATTTTTACAACCAAACGGGGAAAAAGGCGATAAGACTAACGCCTACAAACTTTTAGAGGAGGGTGGTTATGCAGTAGTCAGAGGTCTCAACAACATAGAGAGCAAGAAGGATAATAAGAAGGTAGCTCTCTTCCAGGAGACAGGAAAAGAGACAGAGTTGCCGTTTGCTATAGACAGGCAAGAGGGGGACCTGGCTTTGAAAGATATTGTTTCTGCTGCCATAGACCATCTTTACAGCAAAAAAGGATTCTTTATCATGGCAGAGGGGGGAAAGATAGACTGGGCAGCTCACAGTAACGATGCAAAATCAACTATTCTTGAGATACTCGATTTTGCTGATGCCATAGAAGTTGCTTACCAATTTTATCTGAGACATCCCCATGAAACCCTCATTGTTGTTACTTCAGATCACGATGCAGGAGGAATGAGCATAGGAAGAGAAAAGGGGTACAAGCTTAACCTTAAGGCTCTCGATAGCCAGAAAAGTTCGTTTGCAGTCTATAACAGCAATAGTCTTACTCATGATGAAAATGATATAGCAACCTATCAAGGTTATAGCAAAGCTGCTTACATCGGATGGACAACAACCTCGCATCTAGGGAATGCGGTACCAGTGTTTTCGACAGGTGTCGGAAGTCAGAATTTTTCCGGCAGGATGGACAATACGGAAATTCCAAGAAAAATACTGAAAGTAATGGATATAGAGTTTTAATTTAACCTCAATTAAACAATGAAAAATTTTGCCGCAATTTTATTATCTTTATTTTTGACCTCTCTTGCTTTTGGCCAGAATCCACCAAAAAGAGAGTTTCGTGGAGCTTGGATACACACTGTTGGCAATCAACAGTTTAAAACAATGAGTACCGACTCGATAAAACAGATGTTCATCGAGGTACTGGATAATTTTGAGAAGGCAGGAATCAATGCTGTTATTTTTCAGGTAAGGCCGCAGGCAGATGCATTTTATATCTCATCCATTGAACCGTGGAGCAGATTCATTGCGGGCGAACAGGGAAAAGCACCGGATCCGCTCTGGGATCCCCTTCAGTTTATGATTGACGAAGCACATAAAAGAGGCATGGAACTCCACGCCTGGTGTAATCCGTACAGAGTAACATCCAACGATCAGGAGCAGCTCGATCCCGACCATCTCTACTTCAAAAATCCCGAAATTTTTAAAAGATATGGAAAACAGCTCTATTTCGATCCGGGTGAACCGGAATCAATAGCACACGCAGTAAAAGTGATTGCAGACATTGTAACCAGATACGATCTGGACGCGATTCACTTTGACGACTATTTCTACCCCTACCCTGTCGCATTTGAAGAGTTTCACGACGATGCTTCATTTGTGAAATATGCAAAATCCCAGGGTTTTGAATACTGGCAAAAGGCTGACTGGCGCCGTAATAATGTTGCAACACTAATCAAGGAGCTTAACGACACTATCAAAGCAATCAAGCCTTGGGTAAGATTTGGAATAAGTCCCTTTGGCATTCACAGAAACCTGAAAGATACCCCTGACGGCAGTGGAAGTAAGACAAACGGGCTCTCTAATTATGAACAGCTCTTTGCAGATGTCCCAATGTGGGCTCAGAAAGGATGGATAGACTACATTGCACCTCAACTCTATTGGAAAATAGGTAATCCCGCTGCAGACTTCAAAACTCTGATCGAGTGGTGGAACAATGCCAACTTTGGCGGACAGTTATATATCGGCCAAAATATCAGCACATTTAATGAAAAGGATTTAGAAAATCCGGCAAAGACGCAGTTCGAGGCAAAGATGAAGTTGGTAAGAAGCCTGTCAAATGTAGACGGGAATGTATGGTGGCCGGGCTGGAGTTTAAACAATAATCCATTTGGTTTTACTGACAGTCTTGTCAATAACTATCAGAGGTATCCTGCGTTAATACCTGTCTATAAAAATCTGGACAGTATTGCTCCTGCGCCTGTGATAAAACCGGCAAAAAAAGGAAAAATGTTAGTCTGGAGCCATAACAGTGGAAATGACAAAATGCAGGAAGCACGGTTTTACGCAGTCTACCGGTTCCCGAAAGGGGTAAGTGCAGATATCAGCAATAGCGAATATCTTGTCAAACTGGTGCCGGAAACAAAATATGCCTTAAAGCACCGAAGCGGTAAGAAAAACAAATATATCTATGTCATTACTGCCATAGACCGATGCTGGAATGAGAGCGTTCCTTCTGAACCTGTATCTGTGAGTGAATAGCACATTTATTATTGTCAATTATTATCAAATAAGTAACTTTGCCAAGTTGAATTATTATCTGAAATTTATAATGGAAAGCACAAAAAGAGTTAAAATCTCCGAATTACTGAAAAAAGAGGCCGGTTTAGAGGTGTTGGTTAAGGGTTGGGTCAGAACAAAGCGAGGAAATAAAAATATTGCATTTGTAGCTTTAAACGACGGATCTACTGTAAATAATATTCAGATCGTTTTTGATATGAATAAATTTACAGACGATCAGTTGAAGGGTGTAAATACCGGCGCATGCATAGCTGTAAATGGGGTATTGGTTGCCTCGGTGGGCAGTGGGCAGAACGTAGAGATACAGGCAGAAGAGCTACTTATATATGGTCCTGCAGATCCCGAAACATATCCTTTGCAAAAGAAGGGTCACAGTATGGAGTTCTTGCGTGAAATCGGACATTTGCGCCCAAGGACCAATACCTTTGGTTGTGTTTTCCGGATAAGGCACGCAATGGCTTTCGCCATACATAAATTTTTTAACGATAAGGGTTTTTTTTATCTTCATACTCCAATTATCACCGCTTCCGATGCGGAGGGGGCTGGAGCTATGTTTCAGGTTACTACACTGGACCTTAACAATATCCCAAGAAATCCCGATGGTGCCATAAATTATTCTGAAGACTTCTTTGGCAAGTCCACTAATCTTACAGTTAGCGGTCAGCTTGAGGGAGAGCTCGGAGCTCTGGCATTAGGCGAAATTTACACCTTTGGCCCCACATTCAGGGCAGAGAATTCAAACACTCCAAGACACCTTTCGGAATTCTGGATGATAGAACCGGAGATGTCTTTCTATGAGATAAAAGAAAATATGGACTTAGCAGAGGAATTCATAAAGTACTTAGTTAAATATGCCTTGGACAATTGTGTGGATGATCTTAAGTTTCTGAACGATATGTTTGACAAAGAGCTTATAGCGAGATTAAAAAGTGTCGTTAATACAGAATTTGTCCGTCTAAGCTATACAGAAGGAGTTGATATACTCATGAAATCGGGGCAAAAATTTGAATATCCTGTATCCTGGGGTACAGATCTACAGAGTGAACACGAAAGATATCTTGTAGAAAAACACTTTAAAAAACCTGTGATATTAACTGATTATCCTAAAGAGATCAAAGCTTTTTACATGAAGCAGAATGACGACGGCAAGACTGTGAGGGCGATGGATGTACTCTTTCCAAAAATCGGGGAGATTATTGGTGGTTCGCAAAGAGAGGAGTCGTTGGAAAAACTTGAGAATAGAATCAAGGAGCTTAATATGGGTACCGAACCTCTATGGTGGTATATTGACACACGCAGGTTTGGATCGGCACCTCACTCGGGCTTTGGCCTTGGGTTTGAAAGACTGCTTCTGTTTGTTACAGGGATGGCAAACATTCGCGACGTAATTCCATTCCCAAGAGCTCCTAAAAATGCAGAATTTTAGAAAATTATGCTAATAATAGGAATCGCCGGCGGAACCGGATCGGGGAAGACAACTGTTGTAAAGGAGATCACTAAATTATTGACAAACAATCAGGTTGTTGTAATTCCTCAGGATTCGTATTACAAGGACAATAGCCATCTGCCCCTTGAAGAGCGGCTCGAGCTTAATTTTGACCACCCGGATTCGATAGACTTCAAACTTCTTGTTAAACACCTCAAGGAACTCAGGGCCGGAAAGGGGATTGA
Organism: Bacteroidales bacterium; assembly: GCA_041663505.1. Lineage (GTDB taxonomy): Bacteria > Bacteroidota > Bacteroidia > Bacteroidales > UBA932 > Bact-08. Next base: position 38,946 of record JBAYMP010000010.1, read on the forward strand.
GCAACCTGTCTATTCATATCTTACCTGTTCAAGGTCAACAACCGAGACCGTCCGTGTAGATCCTGCACAAATTATTATTGTAGAGGGAATACTTATTTTCACCTGTCCGGAACTCAGAAATTGTCTGGATATAAAAGTTTTTGTAGACGCAGATGCAGATGACAGGCTGGGCAGGGTTATCGCCCGGGATAATCTTGAGCGTGGGAGATCGGTAGAAAAGGTACTCGAGCGATATCACAAGACAGTTAAGCCAATGCACCTTCAGTTCATAGAACCAAGCAAGAGATACGCAGATATAATTATACCTCAGGGGGGCCATAATCAGGTCGCTATAGATGTTCTTATGGCCAGTATCGAGAAGGTTCTACACAGAAAATAATTTATTTCTCCGTAGCGACTTTCATTACATTATCTATCCCCGCCATGATCGGATAGAATGCATTGTCGTCCAGCGGTGAATACCTTCCAACCAGGGCCTTGATCTGGGTAAGCAAAATATCTTTACACTCCTTCCACTCTTTATCGGCAGGAGTAAGTTTGTTTACTGCAGCATATCTCAGGAATTTTTGTTCAAAATTAATTTTGGAGAAAAGGTCGTTTAAACTCTTCATATCTTTGATTGCCTTCAATTGTGGTCTGTATTCGTCCGCTATCTGAGAACTGAACTTGAAAGGAAGACCTTGGTTGCTCGCCTTCATAAAAAAAGTATTCACGCCTGCAGTGTCAATCGGAACGAAAATATCTGGTGTTATCCCCCCCCCGCCATATACAGTCTTCCCCTTTGGAGTGGTATATTTAAGTGAGTCATTCTTCTTTATGCTGTCGGCATAATTCATCTCTCCGTGTTTGTATCTCTCATAAATATCATATTGGTAATCCTTTGAATAGGGTTTTTGGATAGACCGGCCTGTAGGTGTGTAAAATCTGGCAACTGTCAGTCTTATTCCGGATTTATCTGTAAAATAGATTGGCTCCTGAACCAGACCCTTTCCGAAAGATCTTCTTCCTATTACAACGCCCCTGTCGTTATCCTGGATTGCACCTGCGAATATTTCACTCGACGAGGCAGAGCCCTCGTCTATTAGCACTTTCAATCCAATGTTCTTACAAGTTCCGGTATTGTCTGCAAAAAAATCTTGTCGCTTTCTGTGACTTCCTTCCATATAGACAATCAATTCCCCCTTTTTCAGGAACTCATTTGCCAGAAGGAATGCCTGGTCGAAATAGCCGCCGCTGTTCCCCCTCAGATCGAAAATCAGGTTTTTCATTCCGCTCTTTTTAAGAGACTCGACAGCTTCTAAAAACTCTTTATGACTGGTTTTTGAGAATTTTGAGAGCTTGACGTAACCGGTTTTGTCATCGACCATATAGGCAACATCTATACTCTTGACAGGAATTTTATCCCTCTTAATGTCAAAATAGACTAATGCTTTTGAATTTCCTCTCTTGATTCCAACATTTACAATCGATCCCGATTTCCCTCTCAGCCTTTTGACCAGGCTATCCTGCTCCATCTTTACACCGGCAACAACCTTTTTGTCTACCTGTACTATCCTGTCGCCGGAAAGAAGTCCTGCTCTTTCGGAGGGACCCCCGGTGATAACATTTATTACTATCGCTGTGTCGTTAGGCACATTGAACTGAATGCCTATTCCGTCAAAATTGCCCTCCAGCATCTCATCCGCGTCTTTGAGCTCCTGGGGCGGAAGATAAACCGAATGGGGATCCAGGTTCTCCAAAATGAGCGGGATAATTTTTTCAGTAAGATCTGTTTTATCTATTGAATCAACATAATTTCTATCTACCTGAGAAAGTACCAACATAAGTTTGTCCCAGTTTTCGGCCTTTACTGACAGCTCCCTCCGGTCATTGTTAAAAAGGCTTAACATTTTAAATATCAGTAATATGACTAATAATATGATAATTATTACAGTCCAAGGATTGTTTTTTAACCTCTCTTTAAAGCTGCTCATAAAAAATATGTTAATCTGTAAGGTTTACAATTTCGACACCGGCCTTTGTCAGCAGGTCAATTCCATCAGTGATACGGTAATTATCTTTGTATACAAGTCGTTTTATTCCGGCTTGAATGATTAATTTTGAACACTCCACACAAGGAGCGGTAGTTACATACATTGTAGCCCCTTCGCTGCTGTTACTCGATTTTGCAACTTTGGTGATCGCGTTGGCTTCGGCGTGTAACACATACGCCTTAGTGTGGCCGGTTTCATCTTCGCAAATATTTTCAAATCCTGCGGGAGTACCGTTATACCCATCAGAAATTATCATTCTGTCCTTCACAAGCAGCGCACCCACTTGTCTTCTCTTGCAATATGAATTTTTAGCCCAGACGGCAGCCATCTCCAGATAGCTTTTGTCAAACTGTATTTGCTTATCTGCCATATTAATCTTGTACTCTTTGATAAAGAAATCTCTTAATACTTCTTTTGGGTGTTTTTTCAAACTCTTCAGGGAAAATTTTTACTTCCTGCACCTTACAGTAATTTGGAAGATCTTCATTTATGGCAATTCTGTTCTCCTCCATCTTAGCCTCAAGTTCAGATGTTGTCAGACCATCCTGTTCAGCCTGTTCAAAATCGGGATATATTAGAGCCGTTAGAGATCCTTGTTCTTCTATCACTAAAGACTCAACTACATATGGCATATTGTTGAAGAGACTCTCAAGTTCTTCCGGGTAGATATTCTGGCCGTTAGCTCCTAAAATCATACTCTTGGAACGTCCCCTTATGTATAAATACCCCTCCCTGTCTATAACTCCCATATCTCCGGTTTTCAACCAACCATCTTTGTTAAAGGATGATTCCGTTGCCTCAGGATTCTTGTAATAACCAAGCATCACATTAGCCCCCTTGCAGAGAATTTCTCCGGGAATGTTTTCCGGATCTGCCGAATCAATTTTAATTTGCATCCTTGGTACCGCCTTCCCACACGAAAAGAGCCGGGTATCATTCCACGGTGCATATGCGATGATAGGGCCGCACTCTGTCATACCATAGCCTACCGTAAAAGGGAAACCGATCTTGCGGAAGAAGGCTTCTGCCTCCTTGTTAAATGCAGCACCCCCTACGATAACTTCGCTAAAATTACCTCCAAATGTCTTAATCAGCTCTTGTTGTATCTTTTTTTGAATTTTCTGGTCGATTACCGGCAATCTTAGCAATACCCTCATAGAGGTTTTATTTATAATAGGCTGGAGTTTCTTCTTGTAAATCTTCTCTATAATAAGCGGAACCGAAATAATTATGTCAGGTTTGATCTCTGCAAATGCGTCCATAATAATCTTAGGACTTGGTATTCTCGTAAGAAAATGGATGTGTGCACCCACGGTTATCTCAAACAAAAACTCAAACATCATCCCGTACATATGTGCAGAAGGCAGCAATGACACAATATTGGAGGTTTTGTTCAACTCCGGATGAACCTCCCATCCAAACTGGACATTTGATATCAGACTTCCGTATGGAAGCATTACCCCCTTAGAAAAACCTGTTGTTCCGGAAGTGTAGTTTATCAGAGCAAGTTCTTCATGTGTATCCCGGTGATATTTCAGATGTTCGGGTCTAAAGTATTTAGGATATTTCTTTCCGAAAAGTTCGTTCAGATGTTCCATCGTTTCATAGATCAAAGGATCTTTTGCATATAGTATGGAAAAGTTATTAATCTGTATTACTGCATCCAAATTGGGCATTTCACCTTCGCTCAGCTGCTCCCAAATCTGGTCCCCCACAAATAAAATTCTGGAATCTGAATGATTAACAATATGATGTATATTACCCGGTTTGAATTCGTGAAGAATTGGAACTGCAACAGCTCCATATGTTAGTGCAGAGAGGAAAACAACCCCCCAGTTTGCCTGATTTTTTGAGCAGATTGAAACACCGTCTCCCTTTTTTAACCCACAAATTTCAAATACAATATGAAGCTTCTCAATTCTCCTTGCCACATCTCTATAGTGGAGAGTAATTCCCTTATAGTCAGAAAGAGCAGGGTTGTTCCAATTTTCCTTGAAGCTCTTCTCCAACAGCAGGTTAAATGATTTTTCCATTGTTAATATTAATTTCTAAGCAAAAGCTTGAAGATCACATAAATGCGAGTATAATCCCTTTTGTTCTATAAGTTCATTGTGTGTACCTCTCTCAACAATCGCGCCCTCCTTTATAACCACAATCTCATCTGCGTGTTGAATGGTAGAAAGCCTGTGAGCAATGACGACTGATGTCCTGTTCTTCATAAGATTTAGGAGCGCCTCCTGGACAAGCCTTTCACTCTCAGTATCCAGCGCCGAGGTGGCCTCATCCAGTATCAGAATCGGAGGATTCTTGAGAACCGCTCTGGCAATAGCCAGGCGTTGCCTCTGTCCCCCGGAAAGCTTGAGTCCCCTGTCTCCAATATTTGCCTGATACCCACCTTCCATCTGAGAGATAAACTCATCTGCATTTGCAATTTTAGCAGCCTTTACAACATCCTCCTCACTCACATTCTCCATGCCGAAAGCAATATTATTGAACACGGTATCATTGAAAAGAATGGCCTCCTGAGTCACAATACCCATAAGGCCAATCAACTCTTTAGGCTCGTAATCCCGTATATCAATTCCATCCAGCATTATTGATCCTGATGTCACGTCATAAAAACGCGGCAGCAGATCTGCCATGGTCGATTTGCCTGCACCTGACGGGCCTACCAGAGCAATCATACTGCCTTTATTAATCTTCAGGTTTATATCTTTCAGTACAGGTTCGGTTGCGTATGAGAAGCCCACATTCTTATATTCGATCTCACTCTTGAACTTCTTAACAGGTAATGGATTTGCAGATTTTTTGATTGCAGGTTCAACATCCATTATAGCAAAAATTCTCTCACCGGAGACCATTCCCCTCTGGAGCCCCGCAAATGCATTGGCAATTGACTTGGTCGGTTCCAGCACCTTCCAGTAAAACCCTATGTAAACTATGAACTCAGGCATATCCAATCCCAAGTGACCGTTTATCTGGAGATAGCCTCCATAGAAGAGTACCGAAACAGCTACCGTAAAGCCTAAAAACTCAGAGAGAGGGGATGCCATTTGCTGTCTGTTGAACATTTTTTTAGTCACAGACCTGTGCCTGCTGTTTGTCTTGTCAAAATGTGAATTGGTATATTTCTGTGCATTAAATGCCTTAATAATCCTTGCACCGGATATAGCCTCCTCAAAGTGACTCACTATTCTTCCCATCAGTGACTGGGCCTCTACTGCTCCTCTTCTAAGCGACCTTATCACTTTGCCAATGGCAAACGCTGTGATCGGGAGGGCAATTAGGGTTACTGTCGTCAGTTGTGGCGACATATAGAACAGTGCGGCAAGGAAACCGATTATCATCAAAGGGTCTCTGAAAAGAATTAGGAATGTGTCTGCAACTGTATTCTGAACCTCAGTGACGTCATTTGATACACTTGAGAGTATATCTCCCTTCCTTTTCTCATGAAAGTATCCGATATGTAATCTTGATATTTTAAGGAAAAGAGCTTTCCTTACATTGTACATCATCTTTGTCCTGATGCTGACCAGAATTCTCCTCGATATATAAGTCGTAAAATTGGCCAGAAAAGACATGAAAGTCATAAAAAGACAGACAAAAAGAAGTCCTTTAAGTCTGGAGGTGCCTCCCATGAATTTTGTCAGATAATATTGGAAAATATCCTTAAAGTAGTCTGCGCTTATATTGAACTCAGGCATTGAAAGCTGAGCGTTCAACGTTTCGGGGGAAAAGATGATTCTGGTGAGAGGATCCACCAAAGCATAGTAGGCTACACCGAAAAGAACAGACAAGATTGATACTAAAAGGTAAGTAGGCCAATACCTGCCGAATGGCTTTGCAAATGAAAGCAACCTGAAAAATGTCTTCATAATTATTTAATCTGATCTTTTGTATCTTCTTTTGCCTCTTCGAAATCCACGTATTCACCTACGTTCTTGTCAACGACTTTCTCCTGAGGTTTGGTGTTATTCACAATTGTCTCTCCCTCTCTGTATCTTTCATCTCCGGCAGAGTATCCTTCGCCTTGTCCCGTGAACTTATCAACTTTTCTTTTTATCCACCAGCCAAGAAGAAGAGGCCCAAAACGGGCGATCAGCCAAAAGACCAGGATAAGGATAAGTATAAATGTAAAAAATGCTCCCATTATTTTTTGTATCTTTTTATCTTACCGTTTTCCAAATTTAAAATTATATCTTTTCCCCCATTTGTGGTAACAACTACCTCTTTATCGGAAAGAATCTTCAACGCAGTAGTTGGCGACAGAATATTTCTGTCTGTAAATTTGGTTACCGGATTTCCGTTTGTTGTGTATATAATTGTCTGTAACTGTGTTCTTAAAATCCAAAATCTGTTCCCCCCTACCTTAATCAATTCCGGAAAATTCTTAATTGTCTCGGTCGTTTTAATATTGTTCCACGCCGGGTAAGGTTTGCAATCTCTGTCATAAAGTCGCAGAGTGTTATCGGTATGCAGCAACATAATTGCAAAATCCCCGTCACCTTTCGGGTCATAGGTCTCTGGTCCCAACATTATCAATGAATCTACCTTTTTGGGATACGGGCCTACAAATCTTCCGGATTTATCCAGCAAATATAGTTGGTTTCCGCTTGCAAACAGCATTTGTTTCTTCTGATTCTTAAAATAATCTACTTGCGCCACATAACCTCTCAGAGGTGTCTGAAACGGTACGGCCCAGACTCCCTTTTTGTCTTTATCCAACAGTCTCAGTTTATAGTTAGGCAGTTGTTCCAGATACTCAGTCTCTCCGCCGTTGAAATTTTTCAATTCAAAAGGCCCTACAGGAATTTGGATGACTGTATCCAACTCCCATCCGGCAGTTTTCTCTTCACTAATCCTTTTTGGTACCGGCAATTTTTCCATTTGCTCGGCATAAAACAGAATATTCACATCAACTCCCGATTCGGCAGAAGAGAGCTGGTAAGAAAGAATCTCAAAATTTTTTTCTTTCAACCTCTTGGAAATCATTCCTTTTATTACCGGTTTAAATACTCCGGCAATAGTGTCAGGTTGTGAAGAGATGTTAAGAACAAGGGAGAGAAGTTTTTTCCCTATGAATATTTTATTGTAAACATCACTCTGACTAAAGTACTCCTCCATAGTAAAGTTTGAAAAAGAGCCGTTTGCAAACCCTTTAATGATATCTTCAGATCCGATAATGATCCACTTTCCGGTTGTGCAGTAAGCTTCCTCTTCTGTATTTGTAAAAATCCCGCCGAAAAGGTCCGCAATTGCCCCCTTGTGAGTGAACTTCTCTAACTTGCCCTTTTGAGAACTCTTCTTGTTTTTAGAAGACCTTACAAGAGTAACCCACCTTAAAGAACCTCCGTAAGGTATGATTGCTGTAGACAACTCCATAGGGTTAAGCGAAAGAAACCAGCTTTGTTCTTCCTCCAAATCCTCTGTATTTAGTCTCTTATATAACTCTTTGTACTCCCTGTAAGAACTCAGGAAACGTTTAAAATCCCCCAGAGGCAATGTCAAAACACCAAATGTATTGTAAGGCAATATTTTCAGTATTTCCGACTCCTCTCCTTCTATGTTTTTGTAACAATTTGAGTAATTACCGACACCCTTTAAATTTGTAATTTCCCCATTGTAACTTTGGAAATTTGAACCAAATTCTCCACTGAGAGCTGTCCATGAGGTGAACTTAGAAAAAAAATCGGCATAGCTC
>JBAYMP010000011.1:0-46517 GCA_041663505.1 Bacteroidales bacterium
TGCTCACTCAGGATAGTATTGCGCATGATTTGAGAAACAACTTTGCAGAACTCGCAAAGTTCGGGATTGAACCATCGGCAGCGTCATGGTTCCTGCCTCCATACGAGCATTACAACAAGGAGTCGGTATATGTTGCTGCAAGAATGGGGCTGAAGTCGATTAATTACACACCAGGTACTGCTACCCCGGCCGACTATACAGAACCGTCTATGAAGAGCTACAAGTCTAGTCAGGAACTGATAGACAAACTATTCAGCTTCGAAAAATCGGATGGTCTCAGCGGAGCAATAATCCTGATCCATCCGGGTGTGGTGAACGAGCGGACAGACAAATTGTACAACAGGCTGGACGAAGTAGTAAAACGCCTCAAAAAACTTGGCTATACTTTCGACCGATTGTATTAATTTATCGTTCACATTTTTTAACTTCGCAGTTAATTTCTGAAATTTCTGTAAAATATGTATAAAATACTTTCCAAGAGGTTCCTGACTCCCATAATATGCCTTATGGAGGTAGAGGCACCCCGGATGGCTCACTCGGCAAAACCGGGCCAGTTTCTGATTGTTCGCGCACATGATAAGGGCGAAAGAATTCCATTGACAGTCTGTGATTACGATTCAGCGAGAGGAACGGTAACCATTGTTACACAAGTTGTTGGTGCTTCAAGTCGTCAGATTTGTCATCTGCAGGAGGGAGAATCCTTTACTGACTTTGTTGGTCCGTTGGGCAGACCTTCGGAATTTATCCATATGACAGATTCTGAACTGAAAAATAAAAGATTTCTCTTTATTGCCGGTGGATTGGGTACAGCTCCCGTCTATCCTCAGGTTAAATATTTCCACTCAAAAGGTGCAAAAATCGATGTCATTATCGGTGCCAAAAACAAGGATATGATAATATTGGAAGAGGAGATGAGAGCAGTCTGTGATAACCTCTATATTTGTACAGATGACGGATCTGCCGGGAGAAAAGGTCTTGTAACCGACACACTTAAAGAGCTGCTGGATGGAGTAAATGCAGGAAACGTTAATGGTGGGATCAAGTATAACCAGGCAGTGGCCATTGGCCCTATGATTATGATGAAGTTTGTAACCCTTGCAGCAAAACCTTATGGAATACCTCTGATTGTGAGCTTGAATACCTTGATGGTAGACGGCACCGGTATGTGTGGTGCCTGCCGGGTTTCTATTGGGGGGAAGACAAAATTTGCCTGTGTGGATGGACCTGAGTTTGATGCCTACCAGGTGGATTTCGAAGAGGCTATGCGTCGGCAAATGATGTATAAAAGCATTGAGGCAGAGGCGGACCACAAGTGCAGGATAGGATTGGATAAAGATTAAATTAATATTTGATTGCAATGAGAAACAAGATACCAAGAGTACCTGTAAGAGAGCAGGATCCTGCAGTGAGAGCAAAGAATTTTGCCGAAGTATCCTTTGGCTACAACCAGGAGGAGGCTATGCTTGAGGCTTCACGCTGTCTGGGGTGTAAAAAACCGTCTTGTGTTACTTTCTGTCCTGTGAACATTCAGATTCCACAATTTATTGCTGCGCTTGAGGCCGGAAACTTTAAAGAGGCTGCCGGTATTATTGCTCAGGACAGCTCTCTGCCTGCTGTTTGCGGAAGGGTTTGCCCACAAGAGAGTCAGTGTGAAGGATCTTGTATACTGGGGGTAAAGGGTGAGGCTGTTGCAATTGGAAAACTGGAGCGTTTTGTTGCAGACTGGAGCAGGGAAAATAGTGTGAAATTCACGGATAAGGCACCCTCAAACGGAGTAAAAGTAGCAATTGTAGGAAGCGGTCCTGCCGGCCTTGCCTGTGCTACCGATCTGGCAAAAATGGGATATGATGTTACCATTTTTGAGGTTCTTCACGAGGCAGGGGGGGTGTTGCAGTATGGTATCCCTGAGTTTCGTCTGCCCAAAGAGAGTGTAGTAAAATATGAGATAGACAATGTAAAGGCCCTTGGAGTAAAAATTGAGACGAATATTGTTGTAGGCAGAACAGTTACTATTGATTCTCTTATGGATGAAGAGGGTTTTAAAGCTGTCTTCATAGGTTCCGGTGCCGGGCTCCCCAAATTTATGGGCATCCCGGGTGAAAACCTTAACGGTGTTCTCTCTGCAAATGAATTTTTAACCAGAAATAATCTGATGCGTGCCTACGATCCATCTTATGACACCCCGATTTATGTGGGCAAGAGGGTCGCAGTTGTAGGCGGCGGCAATGTGGCGATGGATGCTGCACGTACAGCACTGCGTCTTGGAGCAGAGGTTACGGTTGTATACAGAAGAACAGAAAAGGAACTCCCAGCTCGTATAGAAGAGGTTCATCATGCAAAGCAGGAAGGTATTGTCTTCCGTATGCTCACAAACCCGACAGAAGTGCTGGGCAACGATAAGGGGTGGGTAAAAGGGTTACGATGCATAAAAATGGAACTTGGCGATCCGGATGAGAGCGGCAGACGTTCTCCGGTACCAATACCCGATTCGCACTTTGATATTGAGGCCGATGTAATGATAATGTCCCTGGGAACATCTCCCAACCCACTTATCGCCTCCACTACACCCGGTCTCCAAACTAATAAATGGAACGGGCTGGTGGCCTCTGAAGATGGAGCAACAACTCGTTCCGGAGTTTTTGCCGGAGGTGACGCAGTAACCGGAGCGGCTACAGTAATACTTGCCATGGGAGCAGGACGTAAGGCTGCTGCTGCCATACACAAGTATCTTTCACCATCAAACTAAACAACAGATCAAAATGTCACAAAAGTCATCAATACCAAAAGGAACAAGAGATTTCGGACCAAAAGAGATGGCCGGAAGAGATTACATATTTAACACTATCCGCAATATTTTCAAACTTTACGGATACTCTCCCATTGAGACCCCGGCGATGGAAAACCTATCTACTCTTCTTGGCAAGTATGGAGAGGAGGGAGACAAGCTTCTTTTCAAGGTTCTGAATTCAGGAGATGCTTTTGCCGGTATAGAACCATCTATGCTTGGCAACAGCAACTCATTATCTGTAAAGGTGTGCGATAAGGGCCTGCGGTATGATTTAACTGTACCTTTCGCCCGTTTTGTGGTTCAACACCAGAACGAACTGGTTTTCCCTTTCAAAAGGTATCAGATACAACCTGTATGGAGGGCAGACAGACCACAGAAGGGTCGTTACCGCGAATTCTATCAATGTGATGTAGATGTTATCGGTAGCAAATCACTGCTCAATGAACTGGAGCTTGTCCAGATTGTAGATACGGTTTTCCGCAAACTTGATATTGATGTCTGCATTAAGATAAACAACCGTAAAGTATTGTCCGGGATATCTGAGATTATCGGCCACTCCGATAAGTTAATGGACATTACCGTGGCAATTGATAAAATTGACAAGATAGGCATTGAGGCAGTAAAGGAGGAGCTGAGATCAAAAGGGCTGGACGAAAAGGCAATAGGTACGATTGAACCGATTTTGAACCTTAAGGGTACAACTTTTGAAAAACTTTCTGCAATGAGACCAATCCTTTCATCTTCCCAGATCGGTACGCTCGGGCTGGATGAACTGGAAAAGGTATTTGAACTTATAGAAGGCGCAGGGGTTAGTCAGGAGATAGAGCTTGACCTCTCATTGGCAAGAGGGCTAAACTACTATACAGGGGCAATCTTTGAAGTAAAGGCAAAAGATACTGATATGGGAAGTATTTGCGGAGGTGGTCGTTACGATGATCTCACCGGAATTTTCGGATTACCAAATATGCCGGGAGTAGGGATATCGTTCGGAGCAGACAGAATTTATGATGTTCTGCTCACTTTGAACAAATTTCCATCTGAAGCTGTTGAAGGGACGAAAGTTTTGTTTACAAACCTGGGAGACAAGGAGGTCACCTACTCACTTCCACTTTTAAAGTCTCTTCGCCAGGTGGGAATAGTAGCCGAGATTTACACAGAGAATGCAAAACTGAAAAAGCAGTTTGAGTATGCCGGCAAAAGGTCAATCCAATATATGGTTATAGTGGGAGAGGATGAGATGAGCAAGGGCAATGTGAACCTTAAAAACCTTGTTTCAGGGGAACAGATAACATTGTCAAAAGATCAACTGCTTGATAAATTGATTATTAAGTTCTGATACAGGCTAAATATAAAAATAAATTTGTATTATCCTATGGTTTGATCTATCTTTGTATCCCAATTCAAGATGAATTAGTAATAAAGAAATATATCGCGGAGTGGAGCAGTTGGTAGCTCGTTGGGCTCATAACCCAAAGGTCGTAGGTTCGAGTCCTGCCTCCGCTACTAAAAGGAACCGGCAAAACCGGTTCTTTTTTTTTCGCTGACAGTTTTTTACGTTCCGCTCACTTAATGGGTATCCAAAAGTTCCATGCAAAACCAACTATTATGAGTTTTCGAATCAGAATAGCCAAAGAGAACGATATAAAAACGATTTTTGATTTTATCTGCTCCCTTGCAGATTATGAAAAACTTAGTTTTGAAGTTACCGCCACTGAAGAAATTCTGTACGAAAGCCTTTTCGTAAAAAAACAGGCAGAGGTTCTTATTGCGGAACTGGACGGTACACCAATCGGTTTTGCTCTATTCTTCCATAACTTCTCTACCTTCAAAGGGAGAGCATGTCTCTATCTTGAGGATCTCTATTTACAACCCGAATTCAGAGGAAAAGGGTATGGGAAAGCGATGTTTAAAGAACTTGCAAAAATTGCTATCCAGAGAGATTGTGACAGATTTGATTGGTCGGTACTGGACTGGAACGAACCTTCAATAAAATTTTACAAAAAAATGGGTGCTCTCCCAATGAATGAGTGGACGGTATACAGGCTCACCGGTGAACCACTCAGAAATTTAGCAGCAAAATCTTTAGACAGATAAAATAAATATATTGTTACGATGAAAGTAATGACAATTGCACTGGTTGCGCATGATAACAGAAAAAAGGACCTTATCGAATGGGTCGAATTTAACAGGGGAACCCTATTAAGGCATAAGCTCATATGTACCGGAACTACCGGAAGGATGGTGGAGGCGGCACTTACAAAGAACTACAAAAAGGACGATCCTGAAATTGATATAACACTTCTGAGATCGGGACCTCTCGGAGGTGACCAGCAACTGGGCTCTCTTATTTGTGAAGGCAAGGTAGATATGCTCTTCTTTTTGTGGGATCCTATGCAGCCACAACCACACGATGTAGATGTAAAGGCTCTTTTAAGAATATCCAGCCTTTACAATATTCCTACGGCATTAAACAGGTCAACTGCAGATTTTTTGATCTCTTCTACGCTGTTTGACAGCGATTACAAACCCAGAACAGAGAGTTTTTCCGGCTATATAGAACGTAAGCTCGATCTATAGGCAGGTTAAGTTGTATATTTCAGTTTTGCCTGAAATATTGAGGTAGTTTCTCGTTTGCCCTCAATAAATACGGAACACTTACCGCGGTCATCTCCGCAGTTTCCATTACCCACTTCCATCGCTCTGTAGAATTCCACCTCTTCGCCAAGTCTGCTCTCTGCATTAAAATTGATAAACATATCGGTAACCTTCATTTTGGTAACGAGGTCCTTATCTATCCAATCCAATGCCCATTCTATATACTTGGCATTGTTGGTGTGTCTGTTAATATCTACATCGCTGAAGGCTACCACCCGTTTGCCTGTATACTCCATTTCCGCTGGCGAAACAAGTCTCTCTGCCGCCTCTTTAATAGCATTTCGCGGGTTATATCCAAGGGAACCTTCTCCCATGATATTATCAAGCCTTTGCAGTCTCCTTGAGGTGGTATTGATTATTAACCATGAAGATGTTGCCAGAATCATCTGCTCACCGGAATTGTCCAGCACCTCAAAGTCTCTGAATCCAAATAACCGGTCACTTCCCTTATGCCATGTTTCAACAGAAATATCATCTCCCCATTTGGGTAATCGGATGAATTTTACGTGAATTCTCGACAGAACCCAGACTACGCTCTCTTTTATAAGGCTATCGTATCCAAAACCAAGAGAATCTGCATGCAGACCGGCAATCTCCTGGGCATAATTCATAAAAGAGTAAATTTTCAGATTTGCATTAATATCTGTTTCGTAACTTTTTACCCTAAGATTCTCTCTGTAACTTATCATATTAGTAATCCTTCAATTCAATTTTCCACAGCAAAAATAGAGATTAAATTGGGAAAAAGATTAATTTTCGTTTACCTTTGTATCCCTGAATAACAATCCGACTTAATATTTATGAGCACCAAGTATGTATTTGTTTTGGGAGGGGTTACCTCTTCCCTGGGAAAAGGTATTATTGCATCATCCTTAGCTAAATTATTGCAAGCAAGAGGATTAGCTGTAACAATTCAAAAATTTGACCCCTATATCAACGTAGACCCTGGCACTCTTAACCCATATGAACATGGAGAGTGTTTTGTAACAGAGGATGGCGCTGAAACTGATCTTGACTTGGGACACTACGAAAGGTTCCTTGGAGTCTATACGTCCAAGGCAAACAATGTTACAACAGGTAAGATATACAGAACTGTAATAGACAAGGAGCGTCAGGGAGCATATCTTGGCAAAACGGTTCAGATTATCCCTCACATTACAGATGAAATAAAGAGAAGAATGCTTCTAATAGGTAAATCTGGTAAATATGATGTGATAGTTACCGAACTTGGAGGGACTGTCGGCGATATGGAGTCTCTTCCTTTTATTGAGGCTGTACGTCAGCTGCAGTGGGAGCTTCCCGATGAGGATTGTTTGGTCATCCACCTGACTCTTGTACCATATCTCAGTGCAGCTAAGGAGCTTAAGACAAAACCCACACAACATTCAGTGAGAACACTTCAGCAAAATGGTGTTCGTCCGGATATTATTGTTTGCAGAACGGAACATCCGCTTCCTGCTGAGATAAGAAGGAAAGTGGCACTCTTCTGCAATGTCAGGCCAAATGCTGTTATAGAATCATTAGATGCAAAAAGCATATATGAAGTTCCTCTCAATATGTACAGAGAAAAATTGGATGAGATAGTTTTAAAGAAATTCCGGCTTGATGCTGTAAATAATCCCTTAGATCTCGCAAAATGGAAATTATTCCTTGACAAACTTTACAATCCTAAAGAGGCTGTCAATATTGCCCTTGTGGGCAAATATGTTGAACTTCAGGATGCCTACAAGTCAATACTGGAATCATTTATCCACGCAGGAGCAGAGAATGAATGCGCAGTAAATGTTCATTGTATTCACAGTGAACATATTACAGAAAACAATGTTGCAGAGAAACTAAAAGGAATGTGTGGAATCCTGGTTGCTCCGGGATTCGGTGAGAGAGGTATAGAGGGGAAAATTGTAGCTGTCAAATATGCCAGAGAGAGTAAAATTCCATTCTTTGGTATTTGTCTTGGCATGCAAATGGCAGTTGTAGAGTATGCACGCAACGTACTGGATATGGACGATGCTATGACAACCGAGATAAAACAGAATGCAAAGTACCCCGTTATAGATCTTATGGAAGATCAGAAGAGTCTTACTATCAAGGGAGGAACAATGAGACTGGGGGCCTACTCCTGCCAGATTGCCGATTGTACATTAGCCTACAGCATATATGGACAGAAAGAGATATCGGAAAGACACAGACACCGTTACGAGGTAAATGAGGCCTATGTAGATGCATTGGAAAAGGGAGGATTTATACCTAGCGGAAGAAATGCAGAGACTGGTTTGGTAGAGATAATGGAGATACCGGAACATCCTTTCTTTATTGGTGTTCAATTCCATCCTGAACTTAAGAGCACACCTGAAAAACCCCAACCGATTTTTGTTGCTTTTGTAAAAGCCTCACTCAAATATAAAAATGAAAAGAAAAAGAGCAGTAAGGTATCTTAATAAATTTTCTTTATTCTTAACCATTTTCGGCCTGTTTATAGCTCAAACAACCATGGCGCAGAATGCCACAACATCTTCCGACAAACCGAAAACTTACAGGGTAAAGGTTCTTGAGGTTTTGCCCCACGATATTAACTCCTATACACAAGGTCTCTTCTTTCATAACCAGCAGCTATATGAGAGTGCAGGTCAATACGGAGAATCAAAATTCAGAAAGGTAGATATAAAAAAGGGTACAACCCTCAGAAGCATTGAGTTTCCGGCAAAGTATTTTGCAGAGGGTTCCACGGTTATTGGGGAGAGACTCTATATCCTAACCTGGATGGAAAGAGTTGTCTTTGTCTATGATATCAATACTTTCAAACCGTTAGGAACACTCTTTAATCAAAAGGAGGGATGGGGACTCACAACCGATGGAAAACAACTTATTATGAGTGACGGCTCCTCGTTTATCTATTTTATCGATCCCTTAAATTTTAAAGAAAAATCAAAAATTGAGGTAAAGTCCGCCGGAAGAAAAGTGACCCAGATTAATGAGTTGGAGTATATTAACGGAAATATTTGGGCAAATGAATATGGCACAGATAACATCCATATTATTGACCCTAAGAGTGGAACAGTAAAGGCGACAATAGACTGCAAAAATCTTCTTCCTGATAATCTCAGGACAGCAAAGACAGATGTATTGAACGGCATAGCATATAACCCGGCAACCAAACAGATATACATAACCGGTAAGCTTTGGCCGAAGATGTACAGAATTCAGATTCCTAAATAGTCTGTTTTCTGCTAATCGGGCCGGATTGCCTGCGCACATCAAATCCAGATTCTCTTATAGACGTAACTACTTTCGGATAAAGCCCCGTTAACTGAGTGGTGAGATTAGTCGAAATCTTTCAGTTTTAGCGTGTTGGAGCCATCTGCACTCATTATCAATACTCTGTTCATTCTTTATTAAGCAAATTTAGAGTTTTCTATCTATTTTTTTATCTTTGTAAAATATAATCGCAGAGTTTATTTAAATTGATATACAATGGCATTTATTACAAGCCTTCTGAAGAAATTTTTCGGTACCAAATCTGACAGGGACATAAAAGAGATACAACCTTATGTAGACAAAACAATTGAGTCCTACAAAAGAATAGACATGCTTTCGAACGATGAGCTCAGAGCCGAAAGTAATGTATTGAAAATTAAAATATTGGAAAGGATAACTGCTGAAGAGGACAGAAAAAAAGAGCTGAGAACCAAGCTGGAAGATGTGACGATAGAGGTAGAAGAAAAGGAGACGCTTGCTACAGAGGTAGACAAGCTGTCAAAGAGAATTGACGAAAAAATAGAGGAGGTACTTTTGGAGGTACTCCCCGATGCTTTTGCTATTATGAAGTCTACGGCAAGACGATTTAAAGAGAATAAAGAGGTTCGTGTTCAAGCTACCGATAATGACAGAAATCTTGCAGCAAAAAGAGATTTTGTTACCATCGACGGAGATACTGCTGTATGGAAAAACAGCTGGATGGCAGGTGGCACTAAAATTACCTGGGACATGGTTCATTACGATGTGCAGTTAATAGGCGGCGTTGCACTGCACCAAGGTAAGATTTCGGAAATGGCAACAGGCGAGGGAAAAACTTTGGTTGCAACACTTCCTGTATTTCTTAATGCATTGGCGGGAAAGGGTGTACATGTCGTTACCGTGAACGATTACCTCTCAAAACGTGACTCAGAATGGATGGGGCCGCTTTACCAGTTCCACGGGCTCACTGTAGACTGTATTGATAAGCACGAACCTAACTCCGAAGCAAGAAAGACTGCATATAGAGCGGATGTTACGTTTGGGACAAATAACGAATTTGGTTTTGACTACCTGCGCGACAATATGGCTATCAATCAGGAGGACCTGGTTCAAAGGAAGCATCACTATGCTATAGTGGATGAGGTTGACTCAGTATTGATAGATGATGCACGAACCCCGCTGATTATCTCGGGACCGGTACCAAAGGGAGAGGATCAACAGTTCAATGAGTATAAACCTTTTGTTGAGAGGATCTATTCTGCACAAAGAATATTGGTTACTCAACTGCTGAATGACGCAAAAAGGAAATTATCTGAAGGTAAAGAAGAAGAGGGAGGAATATTGCTGCTGAGAGCTTACAAAGGTCTGCCAAGATACAGCCCTCTGACCAAGTATTTGAGCGAAGCCGGCATAAAACAGATTCTTCTTAAGACAGAGAACTTTTATATGCAGGATAACAGCAAGCAGATGCACAAGGTTACCGACGATCTCTATTTTATAATTGATGAGAAGCAGAAATCGGTTGAACTTACAGATAAGGGACACGAACTAATCTCACAGAGTGTGAGTGACAACAAATTCTTTATACTGCCCGATATAGGATTAGAGATTGCAGAATTGGAAAAACAGGAGATCAAGCCGGAAGAGAAAATTGCGGCTAAGGATACACTGCTCACAGATTATGCGTTAAAGAGCGAACGGGTGCACACAGTTAACCAACTTCTGAAAGCCTATACAATGTTCGAAAAAGATGTAGAGTATGTGATTCTGGATAACAAGATAAAGATTGTGGACGAGCAGACTGGCCGTATTCTTGAGGGGAGAAGGTATTCAGACGGATTACACCAGGCGATAGAGGCCAAGGAAATGGTTAAAGTAGAGGCCGCCACACAGACCTTTGCAACAATAACATTACAGAACTACTTTAGAATGTACCACAAGCTGGCCGGAATGACAGGTACGGCAGAGACGGAGGCCGGTGAATTCTGGTCAATCTACAAATTGGATGTTGTGGTTATCCCAACCAACAGGCAGATCGTAAGGAACGATATGGAGGATCTTATTTTTAAGACTAAAAGAGAGAAGTTCAATGCAGTAATTGAGGAGATAGTAAAACTTACAAAAGCCGGACGTCCTGTTCTGGTTGGTACAACCTCGGTGGAGGTATCGGAACTCTTAAGCAGGATGCTAAAAATCAGAGGAATAAAGCATAATGTTCTTAATGCCAAACAGCATGCAAAAGAGGCTGAGATTGTCGCGGAGGCAGGTCAGGCCGGAGCGGTGACCATTGCTACCAACATGGCAGGTCGTGGTACAGATATAAAGCTGGGCACAGGAGTCAAAGAGGCAGGCGGATTGGCAATTCTCGGTACCGAACGCCACGATTCCAGACGTGTGGACAGACAGTTGAGGGGACGTGCCGGTCGTCAGGGGGACCCAGGTTCATCCAGTTTCTATGTCTCTCTTGAGGATGACCTTATGAGGCTTTTCGGATCTGAAAGAATAGCCGGACTGGTAGATAAAATGGGAATGAAGGATGGAGAGGTATTGCAGCATTCTATGCTTTCCAAGTCTATCGAGCGAGCTCAGAGGAAAGTGGAGGAGAACAATTTTGGTATTCGTAAGCGTTTGCTGGAGTATGACGATGTTATGAATGCTCAGAGGGAGGTAATTTACACTCGCAGAAGAAATGCTCTTTACGGAGAGAGGGTGGATGTGGACGTTCAGAATATGTTTACCGACTACTGTGAAAATCTGGTCGCTTCACATCACGGGTCGGCAGATTACGAACAATTCTCTTACGATTCCATCCGTAACTTATCTGTAGATCCCGGAATGGATGAGAAACTTTATGAAAATGGTTCATTAGATGAGGTTTCAGACGTATTTTACAAAAATGTTCAAAATGTTTACAAGAGAAGGACAGATCTCCTTGTACAACAGTCATGGCCAATAATGAAACAAATATATGAGACCCAAAGTGCAACATACGAAAATATTGCGATTCCGGTAAGTGATGGAACCAAGATGATGCAACTTGTTGTAAACTTGAAGAAAGCATATGAAAATCAGGGCAAAGAGGTTATAAGAGCACTGAATAAATCTATAACTCTTTTAATGATTGACGAACATTGGAAGGAACACCTCAGGGAGATGGACGAACTTAAGCAGTCTGTTCAGAATGCGACCTATGAACAAAAAGATCCGCTTCTTATATACAAGTTTGAGAGCTTTGAACTCTTTAAGGGCGTTTTGGACAAGGTGAGCAAAGATGTTCTCTCGTTCCTGCTAAAAGCCCATATCCCAATGAGAGAGTCTCAGCAGGCCCCGGTAAGCGTGAGGCAGGAACAACGCAAAAAGACCGATTTGAGTAACATGCATACCTCTAGACAAGATTTAGCAACCTCTGCCGGAGAGCCAAAATCCCAGGCCCCGGTTCACGTTGAGAAAAAAGTTGGAAGAAACGAACCTTGTCCATGCGGCAGCGGTAAAAAGTATAAAAATTGTCATGGAGCTAATGAATAAGTTAGGCGACATATTTTTAAAATTTGTTTTTAAAATGTTTTTGGTGGGCTTTAAGAAATAAGGAATTTGATTTTTTTAATTTTAAAAGAGGGGGGGTAAAAGGTGTTTTCTCCGCTATCGCTCCGAAAACGGATTTTGATTAAAAATTGTTATCGTTTGAGTATTATAAATTTATCTATTTTAATAAAGAACTGTCATGCCAAAATTTAATGATATAGATTTAGAAAACTGGAAAGAATCAGACATTTGGACTGATAGTCTTTGGATAATTAACGAAAGAGATAAAAGCGGAAAACATAGTAATTTTTATCATGGTAATTTTGTTCCACAAATACCCCATCAACTTATTTTAAGATATTCAAAAGAAAATGATTTGATTTTTGATCCGTTTTTAGGAAGTGGTACAACGGCTTATGAGTGTGAAACATTAAAAAGAAATTTTATTGGAATAGAAATTCAAAATGAATTAGTCGAGAAAGTTCAAAATAATTTAGATAAAACAAATAAAATTTCCAAAGTCTTTTGTGGAGATAGTACAAAGAAAGAAACTTTTGAAGAAATAAATCTTTTTTTGAAAGATAAAAAACAAAATAAAGTACAACTCGCTATTTTACACCCCCCTTATGCAGACATAATAAAATTTAGTAATTTAGAAAATGATTTATCTAATAAGAAATCATTGAAAGAATTTTTAGAAAGTTTTAGCTTGGTATTGCAAAATACAAAAGATATAATAAAAAAAGATGGATATTTGGCAATAGTGATCGGAGATAAATATTCATCGGGACAATGGATTCCGCTTGGATTTTATTGTATGAACGAAGCTCAAAAACTTGGAATGACTTTAAAATCAGTGGTTGTAAAAAATATGGAGGGAAACAGAGCAAAAATGAATAAAGAAGAAATTTGGAGATATAGAGCTCTAACTAGTGATTATTACATATTTAAACACGAGTACATTTTTATTTTTAAAGGTAATTAATATGATAAAAAAAGACTTGTTCATAGAACTTGCAAAACCAAATGAAAACGGCGAAAGTAGATGGGTTTTAGTATCTGAATTTGTCGGAAAATATAAAGTGCTTCAACTTGGGAATGGAGGTAGTTGGTGTAGGGCTAGTTCAAGTTTAGCAAAAGAATATCAAATTGAATTTGATAAAAGCATAACCTCAGGAAATTCTATAGATAGAATTCGCTTAATTGGTTTCAACGACAAAAAGCATTTTAATCAAAATATTAGAAAAGATATTAAAGATTTTTATAAAACACAAAATTGTGTAATGCTGGGTGTTAATGGAAATTCTGAAAATACAAAAATTGAAATTGATCATAAGGATGGAAGAAAAAATGATCATAGAATTTCTGATCCTCAAAGTCAAAAAATATCAGATTTTCAACCTCTTTCAAAAGCGGCAAATGATATTAAAAGGCAAATTTGTAAAAAGTGTAAAGAAACGAATAAAAGATGGAGTGCTAAAAATATAAAAGGCAATCCATATGATTTTTATGTTGGAGATGAAAATTATTCTGAAGAGTTGGGATGTAAGGGATGTTATCAATATGATCCTGTTGAGTATAGAAAAGTAATTGTAAGAAAAATAAGTGAATTATCAGCAAAGGAAGCCGTAGATAGTGTTTTCAAAAAATTATATCCTGCAGATTAGTTATTTTTTTAATTTTATTGAGGCAAATTATGAATTATATTGGATCAAAAAAATCACTCTTGCAATTCTTAGAAGAATCAATCTATCAAGTAGTTGGTAAAAAAGATTTTACTTTTTTAGATTTATTTGCAGGAACTGGAATTGTAGGACAACATTTTAAAAGCAAAGGACATAAAGTTATTGCTAATGATTTGCAATATTATAGTTTTGTTCTTAATAAAAATTATATAGAAAATCATAAAGTTTTAAAATTTATAGGATTAGAAAAAGAGTTGGAAGATCTAAAAAATATAGATTATGAAAAAAGAGCTGATTTTGTCTGTAAATTTTTAGATAATTTAGACTTAAAAGAGGGGTTTATTTATAAAAATTATTGCTTAGGTGGAACAAAAAATAAAGAATTTCAAAGACAATACTTTTCAGATGAAAATGGTAAGAAAGTAGATACAATAAGAGAAAATATTGAAGAATGGAAAAAAGAGAATAAAATAAATGACAATGAATATTATTTTTTGCTCGCTACTCTTATTGAAAATATAGATAAAGTTGCAAATACTGCCTCTGTTTATGGTGCTTTTTTAAAACAATTAAAAAAATCAGCACAGCAAGAATTTTTAATGAAGCCAGCAAATTTTGTACTCAATGATAATGAACATAATGTTTACAATGAAGATATTGAAAAGTTAGTAGAAACAGTGCAAGGAGATGTTTTATATCTTGATCCACCATATAATCATAGACAATATGCCCCAAATTATCATTTACTAGAAACAATTGCTAAATTTGATAATCCAAAAATCAAAGGAAAAACTGGACTGAGAGATTATTCAAATCAAAAGTCAAAATTTTCACAAAAAAAAGATGTATTAAAATCTTTTGAAAATATTATCCAACAAGCAAATGTAAAATATATTTTTTTGAGTTATAACAACGAAGGTTTAATGACGGAAGAAGAAGTAAAAGCAATTATGTCTAGAAGAGGTAAATATGGAATATTTAAAAAAGAATATAATAGATTTAAAGCAGATAAAACAGAAAATAGAAACCATAAAGCAACATCAGTAGTTGAGTATCTACATTATGTTGAATGTAAATAAGGAGTTTTGAAAAATGGAATCCACCCCAAGCCCCTCTTCCATTTTTCAAAACAAAAAAATCAAATACAATAATAAAAAGCCCACCAAAAACGGAATAATATGGATAAATTTTTCAAAAATACGCAAGGAACGTTGCACTCTCACTCCGCTATCTCTCCGTTCGGCTCGCCTAACACAGTATATGCGGTTCGCTCGTTGCACTTCGCTCTCCCATATTTTGCTTCGTTTCACTACGCAAAACATCGCATATACTGAAACGATATGTTTGATTTAATTGTAATAGGGTCTGGTCCCGGAGGATATGTAGCAGCAATTCGTGCATCGCAACTAGGTATGAACACTGCGGTTGTCGAGAGGTCGGAGTTGGGTGGTATCTGCCTTAACTGGGGATGCATACCAACTAAAGCACTATTGAAAAGTGTGCAGGCAATCCACTATGCCCAACATTGCAGCGATTATGGTTTTGAAATAGAAGGGGAGATAAAGCCCGATTTGAAAAAAATAGTTGAAAGAAGCAGGGGAGTTGCAGCCAGTATGAGTAAGGGAATCGAGTTCCTTTTCAAAAAGAACAAAGTGACCGTTATCAACGGTAGCGCAAGACTCTCCGGAGCAGGCAAAGTTGAGGTTACAGCGGCAGATCAGGCCAAATCTATAATAGAGGCAAAGAATATTATTGTTGCAACAGGATCGAGACCCAATTCATTGCCATTTGCTCCCATTGACGGAGAGAAGATAATATCATACCGCCAGGCACTTGTGCCCGAATCTCTTCCAAAAAGTATGGCAGTTATTGGTTCCGGCGCGATAGGAAGCGAGTTTGCCTACTTCTACCGTTCTCTTGGAGTTGAGGTTTATCTGATTGAATATTTGGATAATATTGTTCCTTTGGAAGACGAAGATGTATCAGCTCAGCTTAGCCGCTCTTTCCGTAAAATGGGGATGAAAGTGATGACCTCCGCTCAGGTAAAGAGTGTCGAAAAAGTTGATGATCTTTGCAAGCTACTTGTTCAGACAAAGAAAGGCGAAGAGATTATTGAGGTCGAAAGAGTACTATCTGCAGTTGGTGTTGTTGCAAATATAGAAAACATAGGACTTGAAGAGCTGGGAGTTGAGGTTGAGAGTAGAAAAATAAAGGTAGATGAGTTCTATTCTACTAATGTTTCCGGCATATATGCCATTGGAGATGTAATTGCCACACCTGCACTCGCCCACGTCTCTTCTGCGGAAGCTATCTGCTGTGTAGAAAAAATTGCAGGATTAAATCCGAAACCGTTAAATTACGATAATATTCCCGGCTGTACTTACACCTCCCCTGAGATTGGCTCTGTTGGGATGACAGAAAAAACTGCCAAAGAGAGAGGTATAGAATACAAGATTGGGAAATTTCCATATACCGCTTCCGGAAAAGCAGCAGCTGCCGGAGAAAAAGATGGTTTTGTAAAATTGATAGTTGACTCACGTACAGATAAAATACTCGGTGCTCATATGATAGGGGCGAATGTTACTGAGATGGTTTCCGGT
Organism: Bacteroidales bacterium; assembly: GCA_041663505.1. Taxonomy (GTDB): domain Bacteria; phylum Bacteroidota; class Bacteroidia; order Bacteroidales; family UBA932; genus Bact-08. Next base: position 16,485 of record JBAYMP010000011.1, read on the forward strand.
CTGGTTGTGGCACGTAATTTGGGTGTAAAAGCAAAAGATATTATACACTCAATTCATCCCCATCCAACTATGAGTGAGGCAATTATGGAGGCTGCGTCAGCAGTTCACGGGGAAGTAATTCATATTTAAGTAATTATAACAATGTCCAAAAATGAGATTGTACCTCAAATAAATGAGGTCAATAGAATTTCAACCGGAACTGAGTTCAGAGGTACTTTGATTTCGAGTTGTGATATCAGAATCGATGGTTTTTTTGTAGGAAAAATCCAGACAAAAGGAAAAGTAGTCATTGGAGAAACTGCACAATTTATTGGTGACCTCTATTGTTCAAGTACCGATATCTGGGGGAAAATGGAGGGTAATATTATATCCGGTAACCAGGCCGGTTTTAAGAGTAAGGCAAACTTCAAGGGTACCCTGCAATGTCACAAAATTTTTATTGAAGAGGGTGCGCAATTCAACGGCACCTGCAAAATGATTACAGAGGAGGAGTACAACCAGATAATTGCAAAAGTGAATTCAACTGAAAGCTAACCAATCTTCTCTCTAATTTTGTAAATATTTCTTTCACTGCTGTTTCTTGAAATCAATTCTCCGATAAATCCTGCCAGGAAGAGTTGCAGACCAACGATCAGTGCTACAAGGGAAATATAGAACAGTGGCTGGTCGGTGACAGCTCTGTATTTGAGTCCCTGCGACTGCGCAACGATTTTATCTATTATAAGGTAGACAGATGTTATGGCACCGATAAAAAATGTGAGACTGCCTATCAGTCCGAAAAAGTGCATAGGTTTCTTGCCGAATCTGGACAAGAACCAGAGAGAGAGAAGATCCAAAAATCCATTTACAAATCTATTCATTCCAAATTTGCTCTTCCCGAACTTGCGAGCCTGATGCTTGACAACCTTTTCTCCGATTTTGCCGAAACCGGCATTTTGGGCAATATATGGGATGTATCTGTGCATCTCGCCGTATACCTCGATATTCTTCACAACCTCTTTCCTGTAGGCTTTTAATCCGCAGTTCATATCGTGAAGCTTTATTCCTGTAACCTTTCTTGCTGTGGCATTGTATATTTTGGAAGGGATATTCTTTGCAAACACGTTGTCGTGCCTCTTCTTTTTCCAACCTGATACAAGATCGTAGTCACCGGTATTTATCATATCATATAGTGCAGGGATCTCTTCCGGACTATCTTGGAGATCTGCATCCATAGTAACCACTATATTCCCCTGTGAAGCCTCAAAACCACAGAACAGAGCGGCCGATTTGCCATAATTTCTCCTGAAACGTATACCCTTTATTATGCCCGGATATTTTTTGGACTGTTCTTTTACCACACTCCAGGACGAATCTGTACTTCCATCGTCCACCAATACCACCTCGTATTCAAAATGTTGCCCGGAAAGCGAACGATCAATCCAAGAGAGAAGTTCTGGGAGGGACTCATCTTCGTTATATAGAGAAATTACTATTGAGATATCCATCAGGTGTAAAATATATATATTCAAAAGTTACTCTGTAAAAATATCACCCTTTTTTGTATAGTTGGCAATAATTGCAGAGGCCAAAGCACCAAAAAGAGTATAATATACAAATGAAGTAACAGATAATATCTGAGGAAATTTGCCCCCTATTCTGGATAACATATCCATCCCTTCCGGATTACTTGACTCCAAAATGGAGGCTGCCTGTTCAATTGCTGTGGCGATACTGTCGGGGAAAATTATTGCATAATGTAGGAAGAGGTAACAAGCACATATAAGAGAAGATAATAAACAGATCATAAATCCGAAATGAAACCCGTCTTTGTATGTAAATAACTCTTGACTTTTACTGTAATCCTTTATGAAGTAGTATAAAAGACCTATGCTGCTTACGAATTTAACCAGCCAGAGTAGCCAGTTTACAGCTGTACCGGGTTCAAAAACAGTTTGAATAAGTGTAGCAGTAATTGTGATAAGTGCCAGTAATAGACCGTCAAGTGCGGCGATACTCCATTTATTTGTTTGCATAATTATTTGATTAGTAGGTTTGTCTGTTAAATTTTGTTCTACCAAATGTAAGTAAAAATGTAGACTAACCAAAATTTAAGGATTAATAAAAAATAGTTACCTTTGCAAATTATAGAATATAGTAAACAATTATGATTAATATTACTTTTCCTGACGGTAGTGTTCGTGCCTATGAAAAAGGCGTTACAGCCTATGATATTGCATTTGGCATAAGTCCAAGATTAGCGCAGGATATTTTGGTAGCTACAGTTAATTCAACAATTTTCGAACTCAACAGACCAATAAATGAAGATGCAACGATAAAGCTTCACAAATGGGAAGATCAGCAGGCAAAGAGTACTTTTTGGCATTCATCCTCACACCTTATGGCTGAGGCTCTGGAGATTCTTTATCCGGGAATTAAGTTTGGCATAGGACCCGCAATAGAAGTAGGATTTTACTACGATGTCGATCTGGGAGATAAGACAATTACTGAGGCAGACCTTCAGAAGATTGAGAATAAAATGCTGGAACTTGCACGGGAAAAGCAATCTTTCGTAAGAAGAGATGTAAGCAAGGAGGAGGCAATGGCTACCTATACAAAAAAAGGGGACGAGTATAAGTGTGATTTGATTAAGGATTTACAGGATGGAACCATATCTTTCTATACAAATGGTTCTTTTACCGACCTTTGCAGAGGACCTCATCTGGTAGACACATCTGTCATTAAAGCAGTTAAGTTGACATCAATTGCCGGTGCATACTGGAGGGGCAATGAAAACAACAAAATGTTGACTCGGATTTACGGTGTCACATTTCCTCAGAAGAAGCTGTTGGATGAATATACGGTTTTGTTGGAAGAGGCTAAGAAAAGAGACCACAGAAAATTAGGTAAAGAGCTTGAACTTTTCGCTTTTTCTCAAAAGGTTGGGCAAGGATTACCTTTGTGGTTGCCCAGAGGTGCTCAACTCAGGGAGAGGTTGGAAAACTTCCTTAAAGCAGTGCAAAAAAAGGGAGGATACCTTCCTGTCATTACTCCGCATATAGGGCAGAAGGAGTTATATGTAACTTCTGGACACTACGCAAAATACGGTAAGGACTCTTTTCAGCCGATACATACACCACAAGAAGGAGAGGAGTTTTTGCTTAAACCCATGAACTGTCCTCACCACTGTGAAATATACAAAACTAAACCCCGTTCTTACAAAGATCTTCCTTTGAGGTTTGCTGAGTTTGGTACAGTATACCGTTATGAGCAGAGCGGAGAACTTCACGGGCTGACAAGGGTCAGAGGCTTTACTCAGGACGATGCGCATATTTTTTGTCGCCAGGATCAGATTAAGGAGGAGTTTAACAAGGTTATCGACATTGTTCTCTATATATTTAAAACACTGGATTTCAAAGAATTTACAGCACAAATCTCCTTGAGGGACCCTAATAATAAGGAGAAATACATTGGTACAGACGAAAACTGGGAAAAGGCAGAGAGAGCCATTATTGAATCTGCTGCCGAGAAGGGTCTGAAAACTGTTGTTGAGTTGGGTGAAGCAGCATTTTATGGTCCTAAACTCGATTTTATGGTAAGGGATGCCATTGGAAGGAAATGGCAACTGGGAACCATTCAGGTTGACTATAATCTTCCAGAGAGGTTTGAACTGGAGTATGTCGGAGCGGATGACAAAAAATACCGTCCGGTTATGATACACAGAGCACCGTTCGGATCTATGGAGAGATTTGTTGCAGTGTTGATTGAACACACCGGTGGTAAGTTTCCTCTGTGGCTGGCTCCGGAGCAGGCAGTGGTACTTCCTATAAGTGAAAAATATAATGATTTTGCAAAAAAAGTTGTAGATTCGCTTAATAATAACGATATTCGCGCCTTAATTGACGACAGGAACGAAACTATCGGCAAAAAAATAAGGGAGAATGAGCTTAAGAGAGTTCCGTTCCTCCTGATTGTTGGTGAAAAAGAGGCTGAAGCAAATATGGTCTCTGTGCGCAGACAGGGAGATGGCGATAAAGGTCAGATGTCAATTGAGGAGTTTGTCAAGCTTATAGAAGACGAAATAAAACAACAGATTAATTAAAAAATAGGAGGATTTACTTATCGCTACACCTTTTAAACCGCGCCCGGGAGGATTTATTAAGCGGACACCTGGACAGAACCGAACCACATCGCCTGGCCAAAGGCATCAATCTGGCGGTTCTAAAGAAGAGGGTCCAAAAATGAATAATGAGATCACAGCTGCTCGAGTGAGAGTGGTTGGAGACAATGTCCCTAATCCTGGAGTTTACTCTCTGTTTGAGGCAATAAAGATGGCTGAGGCGTTGGAGCTGGATTTAGTGGAGATATCTCCAAGTGTAGATCCACCTGTATGTAAGATAATTGATTATCAAAAATTTATCTATCAGCAGAGGAAAAAGGCAAAGGAGATGAAAGCCAATGCCAGCAAGGTTGTTATAAAAGAGATACGATTCGGTCCTAACACAGATGAACACGATTTTCAGTTTAAACTAAAACACGCTCAAGCCTTCCTTCAGGAGGGTTCAAAAGTAAAGGCTTTCGTATTTTTTAAAGGAAGATCGATACTATTCTCTCAACAAGGGGAGAAATTATTGCTACGATTTGCTTTGGAGCTGGAAGAGTTCGGTAAAGCAGACCAAATGCCAAAATTAGAGGGCAAACGCATGATTATGATGCTTACGCCTATTAAGAAAAATAAATAATTTAACTATTTAAAATAAGTACAAATGCCCAAAATTAAGACCAACTCCGGTGCTAAAAAACGTTTTACACTTACCGGATCTGGAAAAGTGAAAAGAAAGCATGCTTTCAAAAGTCACATTTTAACAAAAAAGACAACTAAACAAAAAAGAAACTTAACCTACTCTTCTACAGTGGATAAAACTGATGAAAAGAGAATTAAGGCTCTGCTAGTTGCGTAACCATTTATTAACCTGGATGAACAGCAGAAAAGATTCTCTATGGAGGAGAGCGCTGACATTCTTAAAAACAAATTAAAATGCCAAGATCGGTCAATTCGGTAGCATCAAGAGCTCGCCGTAAAAAAATTCTTAAACTTACACGGGGTAACTTTCTTGCTCGTGCAAATGTGTGGACAGTCGCTAAGAATACCTATGAAAAAGGTCTTCAGTATGCCTATCGCGACCGTAAAACTAAAAAACGTCTCTTCCGTTCTCTTTGGATTCAAAGGATAAATGCTGCTGCAAGGCAACACGGAATGAACTACTCGGAGTTTATGGGTAAGATTGCAAAAAATAACATTGGTCTAAACCGGAAGGTACTTGCCGACTTAGCGATGAATAATCCAAAAGCATTCGAAACTATTATCAATTCAGTAAAATAGATTTCTTTGAAAATTTTCCACATATTAGGTAACAAGTGGTTCAAATGTACTTTTTGGGCCACTTTGTACTTACTTTGGGTTATATGGTTTGATAACTGGTGGTTTCTCTTAGGGCTGCTGATTATCTTTGACCTCTATATCACAAAAAAGGTGAAATGGGCTTTTTGGAAAAAGAATTACAAGAAAGGTGAGAAGAGAAATGCGTGGTTAGACTGGCTGGATGCAATTATTTTTGCCCTTATAGCCTCTACATTTATCAAGGCATTCTTTTTCGAAGCCTATATGATACCAACCTCTTCCATGGAGAGAACACTTATGACCGGCGACTATCTTTTTGTGAGTAAGGTTGCATATGGCCCTAAAGTATCTCAGACACCAATCTCGTTTCCTCTGGTTCATAATGTGCTGCCTGTTATTGGAGGAGAGTCATACCTCAAATGGATTCAGAATCCTTACAGGAGGCTGGCTGGATTCAGAGAGGTTAAAAATGATGATATAGTTGTTTTCAACTTTCCTAACGGTGACACTGTCCTTACAGCTGATCCTACTGCCGACTACTACACTTACGTAAGGTTGTATGGCAGGGATTACACTCTAAAGACCTACGGTCCTGTTGTTGTGAGGCCAGATGATAAAAAAGACAACTACGTTAAGAGATGTGTTGCAATTGCAGGAGATTCTCTGGAGATTGTAAACGGTAAGGTTTATATAAACGGTAATCCTCAGAAGAATTATTCGGGTATTCAAAATACCTATACTGTTTACACTAACGGTACTCCGATCAATTCCAAAATTATTGAGAATATGGGCCTGAATGTGGAGGAGCTTTTCTACGACTCGAGTCTTCCGGGCTATCCTGCTTTCCCTCTTAATGAAGATGAGGTGACAAAAGTCAAATCTTTTGCCAACGTTGTAGAGATTCGCCAGAATATAGATACCTACCCGCCAGATATACCAGACTCTCCGCTTATGATCTTCCCGTTTACAGAAAACTTTAAATGGACAAGAGACAATTTAGGACCACTTTGGATACCGTCTGCAGGGAGCAGTGTGAATCTTACTCTGGAAAATCTTCCTCTGTACAGCAGAATTATCTCGTCTTACGAGAGAAACAAGCTTGAGGTAAAAGACTTGCAGATTTTCATTAACGGGAAGGTTGCCACCAACTATACTTTTAAATTGAATTACTACTTTATGATGGGTGACAACAGACATAATTCTCTTGATTCCCGTTACTGGGGATTTGTACCGGAATCGCATATTGTCGGGACCCCGTCTGTCATTTGGTTTTCTAAGGACCAATTCAGATCTTTTCCAAAGAGTATTAGGTGGAAAAGGATATTTAAAAATGTATAAATATTTGGATAATACAAAAAAAATCTTGATATTTGCAACCCCCAAAAGAATACTTAAAAGATAATAACAAACAATAGTTTATACAATGTCACGAGTTTGTCAGGTTACAGGTAAAAAAAGAATGATCGGAAATAATGTTTCTCACTCAAAGCGTCGTACCAAACGTGAGTTCGCTCCAAATTTACAGAACAAACGTTTCTGGCTGGAAGAAGAGAAGAGGTTCATCAATCTTAAGGTTTCTTGCGCAGGGATGCGTACAATTAACAAAAATGGTCTTAGCGCGGTTATTAAAAAAGCACAGGCCCAAGGTTTACTTAATTTGGTATAATATATAAGAATATGGCAAAGAAAGGTAATAGAGTTCAGGTCATCCTGGAGTGTACAGAACAGAGAGAAAGTGGTGTTCCGGGAATTTCAAGGTACATCACAACCAAAAATAAAAAGAATACAACTCAGCGTTTAGAACGTAAGAAATACAACCCTTTCCTTAAGAAAGTGACTGTACATCGTGAGATTAAGTAATAAGAACAATTAACAGAAATATACAATGGCAAAGAAAGTAGTTGCTACATTCGGTGGTACAAAAGGCTCAGGCAAGAACAATGTTAAGTGCATTCGTATGGTTCGCTCTGAGCGTAGTGGTTCTTATGTTTTCCAGGAGGAGATAGTTCCGACTGAAGCAGTAAAAGAGTATTTCGAAAAAAAGTAACACGCTAATAATCAAGTCTCTGGGATGCGGCTCTACTGTATGTTTTAAAATTGTTTTCTGTGAGATGTGCTATGAGAAAAAGTTGTAAGTATTATCTATTTCAGAGAGACTTCCAAATGGCTTTGAATATTATTTTGGTTTAATTAAAAAATAATCAATACATCTGCCACGTCTTTATGAGCAAGATTAGACAGAAATCTGATTTCAATATTACAGCTGCAGAAATTCTAATGCGTGAGTCTTATTATGCACCAAGCGTACATTGTTCTTATTATAGTTGTTTTCAATTGTTAAAATATACTATAAAATATTTTTTTGGCATAGATTATGAAACCTTATCTAATAATATTTCTATGTCTGAACAAAATACTCATGGATATGTTATAAATTTTATAACTCGTGAGTTAATAGGTTATGCAGGAGATGAAGAGAGCAGAAAATTCAAACGACAAATTAAGGACCTAAAACAGTTTCGAGAAGAGTCTGATTATGAAAATATTGAAGTGCGTATGGAACAGAGCCAAAAAGCATATAATAAAGCAAAGGAAATTAGAGAATATATAATTGCTAAATTCAACGTATGAAACCTATAGATTTTGTTGAAAATAAGTTAAGGAATTTAGCTTCAAAATTTGAAGGGATTCAAATAAGATATGAGTATAGATCTAACACAAGAAGTCACTTAATAGAAGTAATTCCTTTAAGTTTTTTCGAAGGAAATACAGAATATTTTAGAGAGGAAACAAATATAGAGGATGAATTTGAACATCTCTTCCCGAACGAAAGTATTGTTTTTATTTCAGAGAGTTCCTTAACTGAAATAAAACATGCACATTTTGAACTGGGATATAACAAAATTAAATTTGATAATGTTGCGTTAATAATAGAATTTATTGTAGAAGGCTATCCTGAAATTGTTGATTCTAAGGGTTTTAATAATTATGCATTAGCAGCTTAAATAATATGGATGATTCAAAATTTCAGTTTAAAGGTTTTTCTATTATTCGTTCATTAATTGAACGAAGTGGTAATAATACATCTAAAAAATTGTCATTAGGATTTACTCCCAAAGGGATTATTAATAAAGGAGAGGAAACATTTCAATTGCATTTAGGCGTTAAGATTGAAGATGAAAATAAATCATTAAAAATCGAAATTGAAGCTGTTGCCAATTATACTTTTGCGAGCAAAACCGGGCTTGATAGTCTTAGTAACTTCTTTTATATAAACGCCCCAGCATTGTTATTTCCTTACATAAGAGCTTATATATCAACGCTAACTAATTTGTCTGGTTTCGAACCGATTAATTTACCTACTTTGAATATGACTAGCTTAGGTGATGATCTGAAAAAGAATACTAAAGAAGTCATTAACAGAAATATAGCGATAAAAGAACCCGCCCAGTAATGCTATATTAATTATATGAGCACAAAAAACAAGAAGCAGAAACCTAAAGCCTTTTACACTGGCCCAATCGGTTTCTGCATTTGTTTTTTAGCGTAGCGAATGAGAAGTGGGCAAATCCTGTTTACGCATCACACAATCTGCGTCCCTATATGCAATAAATTTGTATCTTTGGAAGTTAAAATAATTGAAATGGCACTATTTGGGATATTTGGTTCTAAGTCAAAAGAGGAGAAACAGGCGCTGAATGAGGGACTTGAAAAGACCAAATCTGGAATTTTTGAAAAACTTTCCAGAGCAATTGTCGGCAAATCCAAGGTAGATGACGATACTCTGGACGGTATTGAGGAGGCGTTAATTGCCTCAGATATTGGAGTTGAGACTACTTTAAAGATAATTGAGAGGCTGGAAGAGAGGGTGGCACGGGATAAGTTTATGAATATTAACGAACTTAACTCAGTTCTGAGAGAAGAGATAGAGGGTCTGTTAAACATAGATGAGAATTATGTAGATGAGATCCCGTTCGATTTTTCCAGGAAACCATATGTAATAATGGTTGTAGGGGTAAATGGTGTGGGTAAAACTACAACTATAGGCAAGTTGGCGGCACGGTTGAAGGCTTCCGATAAAAAGGTAATACTTGGCGCTGCCGACACTTTCAGGGCTGCAGCGGTGGACCAGCTTACAATATGGAGTGAACGGGCAGGTGTGCCAATAGTAAAGCAGCAGATGGGGTCCGATCCTGCCTCTGTTGCCTACGATGCAATTTCCTCGGCTATTTCCCAAAATGCAGATGTTGTGCTTATAGACACAGCCGGTCGTCTTCATAACAAGGTCAACCTTATGAATGAGCTCACAAAGATCAGAAATGTGATGCGCAAGCTTATTCCGGATGCTCCGCACGAAGTGCTTTTGGTATTAGACGGCTCAACAGGGCAGAATGCTTATCAGCAAGCCAAAGAGTTTACAAAGGCAACTGACGTTACTGCTCTTGCTGTAACAAAATTGGACGGCACGGCTAAAGGAGGCGTTGTTATCGGAATATCAGACCAATTCAAAATTCCGGTGAAATTTATTGGTGTGGGTGAAAAGATTGAGGATCTTCAGATTTTCAACAAGAAAGAGTTTGTGGAATCGCTTTTTTAGGACAATCTCAAATCGGATGAATTATAATAATAGAATTTAAAGAGGACTAAATATAATCGAATATGAAGATTTCGTACAACTGGTTGAAACGTTATATTAATTTGAATACCGATCCACAGGAAACAGAAAAAATTCTTACTTCAATTGGACTGGAAGTTGAGGCAACGGAAGTGGTTGAACAGATTCCCGGAGGATTGGAGGGTGTTGTAGTAGGTGAGGTGGTGGAGTGTGTCAAGCATCCGGATGCAGATAGGTTAAGTGTTACAAAGGTTAGCATAGACGATGGGGAGTTGCTTCAGATAGTTTGTGGAGCACCTAATGTTGCCGCCGGCCAGAAGGTTTTAGTGGCGACTGTAGGGACAAATCTGACCTTCAGCAGTGGTGAACAGATTAAGATAAAGAGATCGAAAATTCGCGGAGTGGAGAGTGCCGGGATGATTTGTGCGGAGGATGAATTGGGCATTGGTTCTTCGCACGAAGGAATAATGGTACTGCTTGGTGAGGCTAATGTTGGTATGGCTGCGCGGGATTTTCTGAACCTTCAGAGTGATACTGTTTTTGAAATAGGGCTTACTCCAAACAGAGTGGATGCTGCTTCTCACATTGGTGTGGCAAGGGATCTCTCTGCATACCTGAGGCTTAATGGTAACGGTGGCGAGATGCTGATTCCATCAGTCGATGAATTCGCAGGGCTTGAAAGGTCTAAACTTTCCACAAAACCGATTGAAATTGTTGTTGAAACTAAGGAGGGTTCTCCAAGATATTCGGGTCTGACTTTTGACAATATTACAGTAGCTCCCTCTCCCGAGTGGCTTAAAAACGCACTCAAGTCTGTGGGTATGAGACCTATAAATAATGTTGTGGATATTACTAACTTTATTTTGCAGGAGACAGGTCAACCTTTGCACGCTTTTGATTACCATAAGATAGATGGTGAAAAAATTGTAGTGAGAGAGGCAAAAGCGGGCGAACGCTTCGTTACATTGGATGGATTTGAGAGGGAGCTCTCACCAGAAGATGTAATGATATGCAATGTTAATACTCCTATGTGTATAGGAGGTGTATTCGGGGGCCTGCAATCGGGGGTTTCCAACGATACAAAAGCGATCTTCCTGGAAAGCGCCTACTTTAATCCTGTTTCCATAAGAAAGACATCTAAGAGGCATGGGTTGAAAACTGATGCTTCGTTCAGGTATGAAAGAGGTGCAGACCCCGCAATTGTTCCATATGCTTTAAAGAGAGCTGCAATACTTTTACAGGAGATCGCAGGTGCTAAAATCGTGGGTGACATTAAGGAGGTTTATCCAAAACCTTTCGAGAGGGTAAGGATCTCTTTGAACTTTGAGAGAATAGAAGAGTTCATCGGAGGGAAAATCGGTTCAAAGACAATAATGGATATTCTGAGCTTTATGGACTTTGAGGTTGAGAGAAGTGATGAATTTGGTGCGGAGGTTCTTTCTCCTTTATACAGGGTAGATGTTACAAGAGAGTGTGATGTTGTGGAGGAGATACTCAGAATTTACGGGTACAACAACATCGAACTTCCGACAAGTGTGCACGCTTCAATCAATGCAACACCGAAACCTGATCCTGTGGGGGTTCAGACTATTGCTTCGGATTTTCTTGCAAATAACGGGTTCTATGAGATGATGAACAACTCTTTGACTAAAAGTGAGTACTATACTAAGCTCAAAACATTCCCGGAGGATAAACTTGTAAGGATACTGAATCCGCTTAGCTCGGATCTTAATTCTATGCGTCAGACCCTAATTATGAACGGTTTAGAGGTAGTGGCTTACAATATCAACCGTCAGCATCCAGATCTTAAACTCTTTGAAATGGGTAATGTCTATTCTATTGAGAACGGTTTGGAAAAGAATGATTTAAGTTCATATACGGAACTTCCAAAGTTATCTTTGATTGTTACTGGTCCGGGTAACACAACCTGGAGAGCTAATGCCAAACCTGCAAGCTACTTCTCGTTAAAGGGGTATCTGGAGTTGCTTTTCAAAAGGTTTGGAATCGAGTTGAATGAATTGGAGTACAATGCCGCTCCTGCAGATATATTTGCAGAGGGTCTTGTATATAAGACCGCCGGAGGTAAAGAACTGGCAACTATGGGGACAATCAGCAGCCAATTACTCAAACAGTTTGATATAAAACAACAGGTTTTTGCTGCCGAGATCTCATGGAATATTCTGTTCAACCAAGTTAAAAAGCAGAAGGTATTATTTAGTGATCTTCCTAAGTTCCCTGAAGTCAGAAGAGATTTGGCTCTTCTCATAGATGAGAGCGTTTCATTTGCCGAGTTGAGAAAAGTCGCCTTCAAAACAGAAAAGAAAATTCTTAAACAGGTTACTCTGTTTGATGTCTACAGGGGTGATAAGATTCCTGAAGGTAAAAAGCAGTATGCTGTGAGCTTTACTTTGCAGGATTTGGAGAAAACATTGACTGACAAATATGTAGAGGATGTCATGAACAGACTTCTCTCTGCATTCATTGAACGATTCGGAGCCTCTTTGAGGTAGGCTGCACTTTTAAATAGATAGTTTTTATATATGTATAAAGCATTTATTAGTAAGGTTAACAAGTTTTTGAAACTTGTTAAATTTCCGCATACAATATTTGCTCTTCCTTTTGCCTTGATAGGATTTTTTCTTGCTGTCAAGTTAACCGATTACGAATTTTCCTGGCGACTGTTAGGTTTGATTTTGCTGGAAATGGTCTTTGCAAGAAATTCGGCAATGGGATTTAACAGATATATAGACAGAGATATCGATGCAAAGAACCCAAGAACCGCATCAAGAGAGATACCTGCCGGGATTCTCTCTCCAATGTCTGTAAAATATTTTGTATTAGCGAATGTTGTGCTCTTTTTCATAGTTGCATTTCTGATAAACCAGCTCTGCTTTTACCTTTCGTTTCCTGCAATGGCGGTATTGCTTTCATACAGCTACATGAAAAGATATACATCTCTTTGCCACTATGTTCTTGGACTTGCTTTGGCAATTGCACCCGTTGGAGCGTACTTGAGCATAGCGGGAGAATTTCATGCTGCTCCAATCGTTTTATCCATTATTGTGATGCTTTGGGTGAGCGGTTTTGACATAATCTACTCCTTAGACGACGAAGAGTTCGACAAAGAGCAAAAACTTCATTCGGTACCCCAGCTTTGGGGTAGAAAGGGTGGTTTGATTATCTCTGCCATTGGGCACGCCCTGATTGTACCACTTTTGTATCTGTTTTATGTAGTTGCAGATCTGGGTACAATCTACATTGTAGGAGCGGTTATTTTTACAGCACTGCTAATCTATCAGCATCTGATTGTATCGCCAACCAATCTCTCCAGACTGAATGCTGCATTCTTCACCTCCAACGGTGTTGCATCAGTAATATTTGCCATATTCTCTATCTGGGACATTCTTGCCAGCTAATATCACTCGGGGACGCATATTGTGTGACTCTTATGCAGTGTTTTACTTGTTTTTTACATCTATAGCATTGTAATGGATTTTATTTATCTTAAATCTAAATTTATATCTATGAGCAAATATTTAAATATCAGCAGAGCATCAAGAATGACCTGGATGGTTCTTCTGTGCTTGCCTTCTTTTATTTGGAGTTGTGAAAAGAGCGGATCTCAGCCCAATGAACCGAAGAAGGATCCTATTGTGATCCAGCTTTCATCTGCTGAAAACAAAATGGCGCAGGCAGACATGGGCTTCGCCCTTAATCTCTTTTACCGTATTTGTGAAGAGAACAGGACAAACCCTTCAAAAGACAACATTCTTATTTCTCCGTTCAGCATGAGCATTGCGCTTGCCATGGTATGGAACGGTGCTGCAGGGGATACAAAGACTGCAATTCAAAACACACTTGGATTTGAGCAATATACAGATACCGAAGTGAATGATTATTATAAAAAGATGAAAGAGGCTTTGTTGAGCACCGATCCCTCAGTAAAACTTGCCATTGCCAATTCAATATGGTATCGTAAAGGTGCAAGCATTAATAGTAGTTTTGTGCAAACAAACAAGAACTGGTACGATGCACAGGTTCTGGCAGCAGATTTTTCATCGCCTACAGCAAAGGATTTTATAAACAAATGGTGCTCCGACAATACCAACGGGCTAATTAATAATGTGATAGACAAGACATCGGCCGAAGATCTTATATATCTTCTGAATGCTCTATATTTTAAGGGTGAGTGGTCGGATGGCTATGAATTCGATGAATCGAAAACAAAGAAGGGAACATTTAAGCGTGACGACGGAACTACTGTATATCCTTATATGATGACTAATAATATCAAGATGTCATATTTCAATGATGAAACTTTGTCTGCAGTCAGCCTGCCTTACGGAAACGGGGCATTCACAATGGTATTTGCGCTTCCTTGTGAAAATGTCACCACTCCTCAGATGATAGCCACTCTTAAGCAACCTTCATATTGGAATGAAATGCAGAAGAATTGGCATACTTACCAAATCTCCCTGCAAGTACCACGGTTTAAAATGAAGTTCAACGACCGCTTCAATAATGTTTTGAAGCAGATGGGCATGAGCGTGGCCTTTAGTCCCTTTTCGGCAGATTTTTCAAGAGCGTTCGACGATAATGATTTTTTCATCTCATTTGTAGATCAGTTTACATATATCGATGTAAACGAGAAGGGAACAGAAGCTGTCGCAGTAACAGTAATTAGTGGAGTTGATTCGGTGCCGGTTTTTCCTTCGGCCTCCTTCATTGCTGACCATCCATTTGTTTTTGCCATAAAGGAAAACTCCACAGGTTGCATATTGTTCATGGGCAAGGTCGGGGATCCGAGCTAGTTACTGGTAATATGAATAAAAAACCGGACTCTTATATGAGCCCGGTTTTTTATTTGTTGTCACACAATATGCATTCCCAAGTGATTATTTTCTTCCGTACTGTGCGAGGTCGCCTAACTCCTCTTCAATTCTTAGAAGTTGGTTGTATTTGGCCATTCTGTCTGAGCGACTTAGTGAGCCGGTCTTGATCTGACCTGAATTTGTGGCTACAGCTATGTCTGCAATTGTTGAATCTTCGGTCTCGCCTGAACGGTGTGAAGTAACAGAAGTGTATTTGTTGCGGTGAGCAAGTTCAATTGCATTAAGAGTTTCGGTAAGGGTACCGATTTGGTTAACCTTTATAAGAATTGAATTTGCACAACCTTTTTCAATGCCTTTTTTAAGGTACTCAACATTTGTAACAAAAAGATCATCTCCTATAAGTTGGATTTTGGATCCCAAAGTATCTGTCAGAACCTTCCAACCATCCCAATCATCTTCTGCCATACCATCTTCGATAGAGTCTATAGGATACTTGTCTACAAGAGATTTTAAATAGGCAACCTGTTCGGCTGCATTTCTCTTTGCACCATTAGGGCCTTCAAACTTTGTATAATCATAGACACCATCTTTGTAAAATTCAGAAGCAGCACAGTCCAAAGCGATTGTAACATCTTTTCTTGGAACATAACCAGCTTTTTTGATGGCAGCGATTATAGACTCAAGTGCATCTTCTGTACCTTTTAGTGTTGGAGCAAAACCACCTTCGTCACCAACAGCGGTGCTAAGACCTCTCTCCTTTAGAACTTTCTTTAGGTTGTGGAACACCTCTGCTCCCATTCTAAGACCCTCTTTAAAACAGCAAGCGCCTATAGGACGAATCAGAAATTCCTGAAAAGCTATAGGGGCGTCTGAGTGAGAACCACCATTAATGATATTCATCATTGGAACAGGAAGGGTAACTGCATTGGTTCCTCCGATGTATCTGTAGAGAGGAATCTGAAGATAGTTGGCAGCAGCTTTTGCAACTGCAAGTGAAACACCTAAAATAGCGTTTGCACCTAATTTAGATTTAGTAGGAGTACCGTCCATTTCAATAAGGAACTTATCTATCTCAGCCTGATTAAGGGCACTCATACCCATAATAGCAGGAGCTATTATATCATTTACATTTTTGACAGCTTGTAGCACTCCCTTTCCAAGGTAACGGGATTTGTCTCCGTCTCTTAGTTCAAGGGCTTCATTAGTACCTGTAGAGGCTCCGGAAGGTACGGCTGCTCTACCGAAAGCACCGGATAAAAGTTCTACATCTACCTCAACTGTTGGATTTCCGCGTGAGTCTAAAATCTCACGAGCGTGAACATTACTAATTTCCATAATCTTAAAATCTGTTTATATAGTTAATCTTTTAATAAATAGTCAATTGTACTTACTACTCGCACAACCTTAATGTGCGGTGTATTGGCATCTCTGTCTGTAATAGTGAATTGTCCCTGGTTAGCACTTTTGATTTTTCCAAGCTTACTCTCGGAATCCTTTGCAAATTTTTCTGCCGAGGCACGTGCATTCTTGGTAGCCTCTTCGATCATAACAGGTTTAATATCATTTAGCTTTGTGAAAAGATATTGAGTCTGATATTCATAATCACCGGCGCTTATTGCAATTCCTTTTTGTAACAAATCTGATTGTTCAGAGATAATATCTCTCACCTTGTCTACTTTTTTTGAGGTTACAGTAAGTATACTTGTTACATTATACCTATACTTATTAACCTGACTCTGATACCTCTCTGCACTCATATCAATTATCTTTGGTGCGGAAATTGAAATTTCTTCCATTTCAATCCCTTTAGACTTAAGAAATTCGATAATTATATCATTCTTTTCGTTAATAGTTTTATACAGAACCGGAAGATTATCTCCAATCTCCTTGTAAACTATCGGCCAGATTACCTTGTCGGAGGACACCTCCATCTCGGCCAAACCTTTTACACTTACAACCCTGTCGTATGATTTAAAAACAGTTACGGAACTCTTTATACAAAGACCCAGAACAATCAGACCTATCATAATTGATAGTCCTAAAAAGTTAAACCTGTTTGCACTATTACTATCCATAATTTATCTAAATTTGTAGCAAAGATAGCATCAAATTTCAAGCCATGAAAACTAATATTTTTATTCTATCGGCCATTGCTGTAAGCATGATCACCGTTACTAATGTTAATGCTCAAAATATCAATGACATAAAGGTTGTCAGAGGAAAAACCGACACTGTAACAACTGCCAGTCACATAATAGTTGGAACCACAAAACCCGGTTCAGAAGTTTATATAAATGACAACAAGGTAAAACATTATAAAACAGGCTCTTTTGGTACCGAACTAAAACTTGTGGAGGGGGACAACCCTGTAGTTATTAAGGCACTTTACGGAGGTACCCAGTCTGAGTTTAAATTTTCAGTTTTCTACAAGGTTTCACAACCTGCTGCAAGAGATGGATTACCCGGTGCCTATCCCAATCCTGTTGTGATTACAAAGCAGGGTGCATACCTGAATTATGGCGCCGGACAAGACAGGCTCGGAGGTGCAAAAATCAACTACCTGGCAGAGGGGATAAAGATGGAGCTGCTTGATTCGGTTGGAAACCTTTATAAAGTGAGACTTTCAGAAAACAACTACTCCTATATTCCAAAAGATTTTGTAAGCAGAACTCCTTTCGGTACAAAGCCCCCGTTTTCACTTACAGGATCGTGGAGCGTCTCCAATACCGGAAAGGCAGACAAAGTTATTGTGTCACTTGAACAACGTCAACCTTACACTGTAAAGCAAGAGCGCGATCCAAACAGAATAGTTGTGGATATTTATGGAGCAGCTTGCAATTCTAACTGGATAACACAATACCTGGATCTTAAGGTTATTGATTATGTAGACCTCCAACAAATTCAACCGGATGTTTTCAGAGTAATTATCAACCTTAAAAACAAGTACAGTTGGGGTTATAGTGTGGATTATACAGGCAACAGCTTGGCTATTATAGTTAAACACGCTCCTGAACCAACCATAAAGGGGTTGGTTATAGGAATTGATGCCGGCCACGGCGGTAGCGCCTCAGGAGCAGTGAGCCCATCGGGGTTTCAGGAAAAAGAACAAAATCTGGCTATGGCATATATGCTTAAACAGGAGCTGGAAAAGAGGGGGGCAAAAGTTGTTATGAGCAGAAAAGATGATTCTGATATGGCTATGGCTGAGAGACTGTCGGTTTTTAAAAATGAAAATATAGATCTGCTGATATCGATTCACTGTAATGCAGGAGGCAATCCTCTTGTAAACGGAGGTACAAGTACCTATTACCGGTACATAGAATACAGGGATCTCGCGGAATCTATCCTCAAAAGGTTGGTTAAGATTGATGGAGTAAAAAATTTTGGATTAGTCGGAAACTTCAACTTCTCACTGAATTCGCCCACAAATTTTCCTTCGGTATTGGTTGAAACCCTTTTTATGAGCTCTTTACCCGATGAAGAGAAAATTACCGACAATGTATTCCAGAAAGAGATGATGGTACAGGTAGCAAAAGGGTTGGAAGATTATCTGAAAAAGGTAAAGCATGGGTTTTGAACTTAAATCGAATTATAAACCGACAGGTGATCAGCCGGCCGCAATAGACCAGTTGACAGAGTATATTTCAGGAGGTGTACAGGCAGCCACTCTGCTTGGAGTAACCGGTTCCGGGAAGACCTTTACTATGGCTAATGTGATAGATAGACTGCAAAGGCCGACACTTATCCTTAGCCACAATAAAACCCTTGCTGCCCAGCTTTACGGTGAATTTAAAGCCTTTTTCCCCAATAATGCAGTCGAGTACTTTGTGTCATATTACGACTACTATCAGCCGGAGGCCTATATGCCTGCCTCAGATATATATATAGAAAAAGACCTCAGTATTAACGATGAGATAGAAAAGCTCAGACTCTCTGCCTCAAGCGCTTTGCTTTCCGGCAGAAGAGATGTAATTGTAATATCGAGCGTCTCTTGTCTGTATGGAATTGGCAATCCGGAGGATTTTCACGCAAATACGATTGTTGTCAAAAGAGGTGAGCACATCTCCAGAAGCAAACTTCTTTATGCCCTGGTGGATAGTCTCTATTCAAGAAATGAAACGGAGTTCAAAAGAGGAGCCTTCAGGGTAAAAGGCGATACGGTAGATATTTATCTGGCCTACTCCGATTCGGCCTGCCGGATAATTTTCTTTGGAGACGAGGTGGAGAGCATCGAGCTCTTTGATCCGTTAACCGGGGCGCATATAGATGAATTGGACGAAATATCTGTTTACCCCGCAAACATCTTTGTGACAACAAAAGATCGTATGAAGGGCGCTATTGTACAGATACAGGATGATATGATGAAGCAGTACTCATATTTTGCTGAGATCGGAAAACATCTTGAAGCAAAGCGTCTTAAACAGAGGGTAGAATATGATCTGGAGATGATAAAGGAGATTGGTTACTGTCCGGGGATTGAAAACTATTCGAGATATTTTGACGGACGCACTGCGGGAATGCGGCCATTCTGCCTGATAGACTATTTTCCGAAAGACTTCTTAACCTTTATAGATGAGAGCCACGTAACTATTCCACAGGTAAGAGCGATGTACGGAGGCGACCGTTCCAGAAAGGAGACTCTTATCGAATATGGATTCAGACTGCCTGCCGCTGCAGACAACAGACCTCTCAAATTTGACGAATTTGAGAGTATTATAGGGCAAAGAGTCTTTGTGAGTGCAACTCCTGCAGACTACGAGCTGAACATTTCTGAAGGTTTGATTGTTGAACAGGTTGTTCGTCCGACAGGTTTGCTTGACCCTCCTATTGAGGTGAGACCTACAAAAAACCAGATTGACAATCTTTTAGAGGAGATAAGGATAAGAACAGAGAAAGACGAGAGAGTATTAGTTACGACTCTGACTAAAAGGATGGCGGAAGAGTTGGACAAGTATATGTCCCACATAGATATCCGATGCCGGTATATCCACTCCGATGTGGACACCCTCGAGAGGATAGAGATTCTGGAGGACTTTCAGGCCGGAAGGTTCGATGTACTGATAGGAGTTAATCTTCTCAGAGAGGGGTTAGACCTTCCGCAAGTGTCTCTAGTAGCAATTCTGGACGCAGACAAGGAGGGTTTCCTCAGATCTGCCCGGTCTTTGACTCAAACAGCGGGAAGAGCTGCCAGGAATGTAGATGGAAGGGTCATAATGTACGCCGATACCATTACCCGCTCAATGCAGGTGACAATTGAGGAGACAGACAGAAGGAGAAAGAAACAGGAGGATTATAACAGGGAAAACAATATTAAACCAAAACAGATCGAAAAACAGATCCGGAATGTTCTGGGAAGACTAAAAGAATTTCAGGAGGAGCCATCTGAGGTCAACCCGATATTGGCCGATCCTGTAATGGCTTTTCTTAAACCTGATCAGATTAAAGAAGCGATAGGCGCAGCAAAAGCAGAGATGGAGAGAGCCGCCTCCGATTTGGATTTTTTGAGGGCTGCTAAGTTTCGCGATGAGATGAATGCATTAAAAAAACTTTTGGGAAAGTAGATTATGATTTCGGAAAAACTGGATAAGGTTTTAGAAGGTTGCATAGGAGATGAGGAAAAATGGCTTTTAAGATCCTATGAAATAGCCCAAAATGCACTTGCCCAACTAACAAGAAGCAATGGCACTCCGTTTATAGACCATGCGGTGGGTGTTGCAGAGATAGTAGCTTTTGAAGTTGGACTTATGCCTGCAACAGTCTCTGCCGTATTTCTTCACGAAGCCTCCAGAGCCAATAATTTACTTCTTGAGGAGCATAGAAAAGAGTTTAATGATGAAATCATTGCAATGGCTCAGAGCCTCAATAAAATTTCGGAGATAAAGCCAAAAGACACAGGGCTGCAGTCAGACAACTACCGGAAATTAATAGTCTCATATTCCCGCGACCCAAGGGTCAGTCTGATCAAACTTGCAGATAGACTGGAGGTAATGAGAAATCTGGATTACTTTACAAAATCCAATCAAATAAGAAAAGCTACCGAGACCCTGCTTCTTTATGCACCTCTTGCCCATCAACTGGGGCTCTACAACATAAAAAGCGAGTTGGAGGACCTTTCGTTTAAACATACCGATCCGGAACAGTACCGATTTATTACAAATAAGCTAAAAGCGGGGGAACAAGACAGAAAGAGGCTGATGGATATTTTTGTAAGACCCATAGAGCTGAGTCTTAAAAAAGCCCATATAAAATATACTCTAAAGAGCAGAACAAAGACCGCCTACTCGATATGGAAAAAGATGCAGATTCAGCAAATACCTTTTGAGGGCGTGGCAGATGTTTTTGCAATAAGAATAATAATAGATACCCCTGCAGAGAATGAGAAAGAGCTTTGCTGGCAGGTCTATTCGTTTGTTACAGAACATTATGAACCGGATACAGGCAGGCTGAGAGACTGGATTACCGTACCAAAGGCCAATGGCTATGAATCGCTTCACACAACTGTTCAAACATATAATAAACAGAGAATTGAGGTTCAAATAAGGTCTCGGAGAATGGATGATCTGGCGGAGAATGGTCACGCTGCACACTGGTCGTATAAGGGGGCCAAATATGATCAGGGAATAAGCAATTGGCTTGGAGGTGTAAAGAAACTGCTGGAGTCTAATGATAAGAGGTTGGAACCTCATTTTTTGAATTTTGTTCTGGATGAAATATTCGTATTTACCCCGGACGGAGATCTGAGAAGACTCGCTTCCGGTTCCAGCGTTTTGGATTTTGCATTTGATATCCACTCAAATCTGGGTCTTAAATGCGCAGGGGCCAAAATTAACGGTAGAGCCGTTTCAATAAGGGAGAGACTTAAGACAGGAGATGTTGTCGAGATAATGAGCAACAAAAATCAAAAACCCTCTTCGGACTGGCTCAATTATGTTGTCTCGTCAAAAGCCAGAGCAAAGATAAAGCAGAAGGTGAAAGAGGAGGAGGTAAAGAGGGCTCAGACAGGTAAAGAACTTTTGATGAGGAGAATGACTAACTGGAAGCTGGAACTTAACGATGAACTGCTTGGCTATCTTATAAAGTATTACAAGTATAAGACAATAAACGAATTTTATGCAGCTCTTGCAGAATCTGAAGTTGATATCTCCGAAATAAAGGGTTTGGTTACAGCAAGAGAGAAGCAGGAACTTCCGGCCGAGGATAAAGAGGAAGCTACTTTTGCAGCACAACTGCCAAAGGGAGTCTCAAAAATGACGCAAGCCAGCTACGACTATCTGATAATAGATGATAAACTCAACAATGTAGGATTCAAACTGGCTAAATGTTGCAACCCGATTATGGGAGATGAAGTGTTCGGTTTTGTTTCGATAAGGGAAGGGATAAAGATTCACAGGATAACCTGTCCCAATGCAGCCAGACTTATGGATAATTATCCATACAGGATACAAAAGGTAAAGTGGAGAGAATCTTCAACCGGCCAGAATTTCCAAACGTCTTTGAGAATTATTTCTTATGGCGAAGCAGGTTTGAGCCAACAGATAATGGAAGTGGTAAACTCTCTATACATTTCAATCAGATTCTTCTCTATAACTGAACATAAAGGTATGTTTGAAGCAAAAATGCAGGTAGCGATCCCTAACAACCAAGCCTTGGACAAACTGATCTTTAACCTGAAAAAAATTAAGGGTGTCAAAACTGTAAGCAGAACATCAAATGGCGGATAATACAATAAAAATCAAGGGAGCCAGATTAAACAACCTTAAGAACCTTTCAATAGAGATTCCACGGGACAAAATGGTAGTAATTTCCGGGATCTCCGGATCTGGTAAATCCAGCCTTGCATTCGATACAATATTTGCCGAGGGACAACGCCGCTTTGTTGAGAGTCTCTCCTCTTTTGCCCGTCAGTTTTTGGGGAGAATGACAAAACCGGATGTGGATGAGATAACTGGTATTCCTCCGGCTATTGCCATAGAACAGAAGGTAAATACAAGCAATCCGCGATCTACCGTAGGAACTAGCACAGAGATATACGACTATCTGAGACTTCTCTATACCAAAATAGGAAAGACATATTCACCTGTCAGCGGAGAGGAGGTTAAAAAACACACGGTAAACGATATATTGAACCATATGTACTCGTATCCATTCGGTACGGCTCTCTATATACTGGCTCCAATAGGGTGGGAGAGCAGGGAGACGCGGATTGAGAGGTTGCTGATTCTGAAGGAGGAGGGGTTTACAAGACTTTGGTCGGAAGGAGAGATTGTAAGAATAGAGAGTGCTCTTAACAAGAAGTTCGAGACAAAAGATTCGGTTTATCTTTTGGTGGACAGGGTAATTCTGGAAGAGGGAGATGACGTAAAAAACAGATTGATGGATTCACTTCAGACTGCAATTGAGGTAAAAAGAGGGCTTGGAGTTGAGAGGGGAACTGTTCTAATCTCTTCCGGCATAAAAGGAGAAGATATAAAGGTATTTTCCACACTGTTCGAAGCAGACGGAATCGAGTTCGAAGAGCCTTCAGAACTTATGTTCAGCTTCAATAACCCGATAGGGGCGTGCCATGTCTGCTCAGGATATGGAAGGATAATAGGGATTGACGAGAATCTTGTTGTGCCTGACCCCGCTCTTTCTGTGTACCAGGAGGCAATCGCCTGCTGGAGGGGAGAGACAATGAAGACTTTTTACAACGATTTTATTCTCTCTGCCAGTAAGTTTGATTTTCCCATTCACAGACCATTCTATGAATTGAGTGCCGAACAAAAATTGTTGCTATGGACGGGAAATGAATATTTTACAGGTTTGAACGATTTTTTTAAAATAATAGAGGCGAACAAGTACAAGATTCAGTTCCGTTACCTTTTAAGCAGATATTCAGGCAAGACCATCTGTCCCGAGTGTCTTGGCAAAAGGCTTAGAAAAGAGGCGCTCTATGTTAAGATTTGCGGTAAGAGCATAAGTGACCTTTTGGATATGAGTATGGATAATCTTTACTATTTTTTTAAAAATATTGAGTTGTCCGATTTTGACAGGACTATAGCATCCAGGGCGTTAAAAGAGCTGGAAGAGAGGGTCTCCTGTATGATCTCAGTGGGCCTGTCGTATCTTACACTAAACAGGGCTTCAAACACTTTGAGCGGGGGAGAGAGTCAAAGGATAAATCTGGTAAGCTCGATAGGGAGCAGTCTTGTGGGGTCGCTTTACATCCTGGATGAACCAAGCATCGGTCTTCACCCCAGAGACACACAAAGATTAATATCTGTTTTAAAGCAACTGAGAGATCTGGGAAACAGCGTGTTGATAGTAGAACACGATGAAGAGATAATCAGATCAGCCGATCAGCTTATAGATATAGGGCCATATGCCGGTAATTATGGTGGAGAACTTGTTTATCAGGGTATTATCAAGGATAACCTCTCTGTGGAAGAGTGCGGTAGGAGCCAGACGCTCGCTTTTTTATCAGGATATGAAAAGATAGAACTGCCCAACGAGAGACGGGCCTGGAACAGTTTTATAGAGGTGAAAGGGGCAGCAGAACATAATCTAAAGGGGTTTGACGTAAAATTCCCATTAAGAGTATTAACAGCGGTAACAGGTGTCAGCGGTTCGGGAAAATCTACACTTGTAAGAGATATTTTTTATCCTGCAGTTTACAGAAAGATAAACCAGTTTGGCGACAAACCGGGTGCCCATAAGGATATTACAGGGGACATCAACAAGATTACTGCTGTAGAATATATAGATCAAAACCCTATTGGAAAATCTTCCCGCTCTAACCCGGCAACATACTTAAAAGTGTATGATGAAATAAGGAGACTTTTTTCTGAACAACCGTATGCAAAAGCAAACGGATACGGTCACTCGCACTTCTCGTTTAACATAGATGGCGGAAGATGCCCCGATTGCCAGGGAGAGGGTATTATCAAGATAGAGATGCAGTTTATGGCAGATGTCCAAATGATTTGCGAATCTTGCGGAGGTAAAAGGTTTAAGCAGGATATTCTGGAGGTCAAATATAAAGACAAGAATATCAATGATGTACTCAATATGAGTGTAGATGCTGCCATTGACTTTTTCTCGGTACAAAAGGAGCCTGTTGCAAAAAAAATCGCAGATAAACTTATGCCTCTTAAAGCGGTAGGACTTTCCTATGTGCAGCTTGGACAGAGTAGCAGTACTTTAAGCGGCGGTGAAAGCCAAAGAGTGAAGCTTGCGTCATTTTTGGGAAAGGAGTCCTCGAGCGGTTCAATTCTTTTTATTTTTGACGAACCCACTACAGGTCTTCACTTTTATGATATCAAAAAACTTTTGGATTCATTTAACGCTCTTATTAACAAAGGTCACACTGTTGTGGTAGTGGAACACAATATGGACGTGGTTAAGTGTGCAGACTGGGTAATTGACCTTGGACCTGAGGGAGGAGAGGCTGGTGGTGAGGTTGTCTTTGAAGGATTGCCTGAGCAACTGGTCAGTATGAAGGACAACTATACTGCAAAAGCACTTATCGGGAAGTTGTAATTGCGTTGATCAGATAGAAAATCAACCTGGTCCTGTTTGCCAGAACGGGATAATTTATAAAATAGAAATCATCGGTAGGTTTATAGGTGTGCATATGTATACCCGAAGTTACCAGGAGTGAGGGAATCCCCTTTTTGACAAAAGAGTATTGATCGGACGATTTATAGAATATCTCGGCAAATTCGGGACTTCCGTAGAAATCGTAATTTACATCCATTTTTAAGTTATTGATTCTGTTGGCAGAATCTATTTTTCGTCTGAAATCCTTGTATCTGTTTGTTCCAAGCACCAGTACATAATTAGTATCGGCACCGGGAGGCGCAAATATCGACCCTATCTGGTCGATATTAATATTGCAGAGTATATTTTTTTCAGGAATCGGGAGTCTCCTTATGAAATCTTCAGATCCGGCCATATTACTCTCCTTTCCATCGAAGGCTGCGAAGATAATATTGATTCTCGGTCCCTCCTTTACGGCCCTCATCTCAGAGAAAAGACGCGCCAGGTTTAAAAGTGCAGCAACGCCGGAAGCATTATCATCCGCCCCGTTGTAAATTCTCCCTCCAAGTACACCAAGATGGTCGTAATGTGCCGAAACTACAAGATATTGGTCGGAATAATACTGCGCCTGTACAACTCCAATAATATTTCTTCCGATAACAGTATCTTTTAAATCGCTTAAATTTTTGTAAAAACTTTGCGTGAAGGTCTGATCGTAAAAGGGAATTAAACCAAACTTTTTGAACTCTTCTCTTATCATTGTCCCTGCAATCTGATGTCCCGTTGTTCCTATACCCCTTCCAAAAGTAATGTCATCTGCAAGAAAAGTAAGATACCCCTCAAGTGAATTGCGGTCAATTTCTGAAGTGTATCTGCCTAAATTCTGGGAATATGCGTATGATGTAAATTGAAAAAGAAAATATAATGTTATGATAAGGGAGAAAGTTTTCTTCATTTAGAAATGTTTATATTTGTCAAAAATAATCTATTTGTGTTTAATTATGCAAAATAAAAGAGGCAAAAAAAGGTCCAGGCCGGCTAAAAAATTAAAAAACAGGTTATTAAGATTTTTTAAGTACCTGTTTGTCTACATTCCTCTTACATTTATTACAGTCTCTCTTTTATCTATAGTTATTCTTAAATGGGTACCGGTCTATTGTACTCCGCTTATGGTTATAAGAAGTGTAGAACACATCAGCGATAAATCATTCACTACATATAAAACCTGGAAGCCTATAGAAAAGATCTCCAGAAATATGCAAATGGCGGTTATGGCTTCGGAAGATACAAGGTTTCTTGAACACAAAGGATTTGACTGGGAGGAAATTGACAACGCTATTGATGCAAACAAACGGGGTAGAAGATTGCGTGGAGCAAGCACCATCTCTCAGCAAACAGCAAAGAATGTATTTCTTTTCCCTTCAAGATCGTGGCTTAGAAAAGGTTTTGAGGCCTATTTTACTGTCGGCATAGAGCTAATTTGGGGCAAAGAGAGGATACTCGAAGTTTATCTGAATGTAGCGGAAATGGGTAGGGGAATTTACGGAGCAGAGGCGGCGGCAAATCAACTATTCCAAAAATCGGCACAAAAATTGACATCCAGGGAAAGTGCACTTATTGCGGCCTCTCTTCCCAATCCAATGAAGCGTAGGGCAAACAATCCGTCCGGGTATCTGAGCGCAAGAGCTTCGCATATTCAGACTTTAATGGGCATGATAGAGGTGCCTGAATGGTTACAAAAAAGTAAAAGAGTCAAAAAATGAGAAATAAGTTTCTTCTTGTATTGCTAATTACTCTGCTTTCGGCAGATTTTGCCTATTCTCAATATGATAAACAACAATTTTTTTTCAGAGGCAGACAATTTCTTATAGAAGGGAAATACTCTCAGGCTATCGAGAATTTCAATATTTTGATAAACCTGGATTCCTCTCTGTATGAGGCCTACTTCTTCAGAGGCATAGCAAAGTATAATCTTGGTGACTTTATGGGTGCGCAGTTCGACTTTGACCGTACTCTCTCAATAAATCCGATCTATACCCCGGCTTACCACTACAGAGCCATAACTTTAAGCAGAATCGGCAAGTACGATCTGGCTCTGAAAGATCTGGAAGAGGCCGTAGATCTTCGCCCGAGCTACACGGGACTCTACTTCAGCAGAGGTGTAACCTACTTCCTTTCTCAGCAATTCGATAAGGCCGTGCAGGATTTTAACCGGTTTATCAGACATGAACCCAAAGTTGCAGATGCATACCTTAACAGGGGTGCTTCATACCTGTTCTTGGGAGATACTACAAAAGCTCTAAATGACTATAAAACAGCCATAAGCCTGAATATCTTCGATCCGGAGGGTTATGTAAGACGCTCCAGAATATACATGATGCAGAATAACCTAAGTGCGGCGATTGATGATCTGGATCACGCGATATCGCTCGATTCTACAAATACCTTTGCCTATTTTAACAGAGCTTTGGCAAAATATAACAATAAGGATATACTGGGTGGACTGGCAGATCTTGAAAAGGTTCTAAAAGAGGACCCGGGTAATGCATTGACACTTTATAACAGAGCCCTGATCAGATCTCAGATAGGGGACTACAATAATGCACTGGAGGACTATGACAAGGTTATTTCAATAAATCCGAACAATGTCCTGGCATATTACAACAGAGCTGCTCTCTTTATGGAGTTGGGCAGATACCGGGATGCAATGGATGATTACTCTCAGGCGATAAATCTATATCCGGACTTTGCAAATGCCTATATGAACAGATCTTATGCAAAAAATCAGCTGGGTCAGTTTACCTCTGCAAAAAGAGACTTTGAGATAGCTCAAAAGAAAGTTCGGGATTATAAATCGATAGTTTCAGACTCTTCGAAGGTTTCTGCATTTGCAGATACAACTAAAAAGTATGACAGGCTACTTGCCCTTGATGCCGACTTTGCAAAGAGAGATTTCAACAACAATCTTTTACAGTTTAAAGATGTTGATATCAGACTAAAACCACTTTATAAATATAGTGCGGACGAGACAAAAAAAGATTTGCTGGCGTTTGAAAAAACCTATGAAGATAAGAAATCCGAACTCTTTATATCGGAAGTTCCCATCACGATAAAACTCTCATCGGAGCCAGCAACCATATCTCCCGACCGTCAGCAGATACTTATTGACTTTGTAGACAAAAATCTGAAAGAGGGAAAGGATTCCAAAACTCTTTTTGCCAAAGCGTTGCTCGAGTCGAATATGAAAAAATTCAATACTGCATTGGAGTGTTATAATCAAGCAATTGACATTGAACCGGATCAAACTTTCTACTATATTAACAGGGGTGCTCTTCAGTCGGAAATGATAGACTTCATCTCATCAATAGAGAGCAATGTTCAGATTCTGACTCTCGACAATGCCGGAGCAACAAGGGCAAAGGTACAGGAGCAGGCTACAAAAAGTTACGACTATACTGCTGCAATTCACGATATGAAACGAGCATCCGAACTATCCCCTGAGTTTCCATACACATATTATAATCTTGGAAATCTCTACTGTCTTTCAAATGACCTTCCGGAGTCCATTCTTCAGTATACAAAAGCTTTGGAACTCTACCCATACATTGGTGAGGCCTACTACAACCGTGGATTAATTCTGATATATCTGAAAGATAAGGAAAAGGGGTGCATAGACTTAAGCAAGGCAGGAGAACTTGGGGTATCGGAAGCCTACAGTGTAATCAAGAAATATTGCACTGAGGAGGGAAAGTAGAAGTTTTACTCTATTTTTTCCTAAGCCTGTTAGTAGATCTTACCAAAGCTTCGTCCTTTGATATATATATTGTTGCTATAAAGGTGAAGATAGCTGCTATTGCCGGGATGACGTTGTTGACGGACAAGACTGTTCCTTCCGGTGCGGAAAGGAATGAATATAAAAGCAACGCCTGATAAGCCAGTAGAATGATGATATTCAAATACGATACTTTTTTCTGCAAAGGCCTGCGACGGTAAAGGAATATTGATATAAAGGATATTGCAGTTGTGACAATTGTAAGTATCAAGGATGTGCCGGCTATGGCTGCGAATAAAAGAGAGCCAAGTAAAAGGACAGAGGCAAACAGGAAAAGTGTCTGAATTCGTTGTAACATTATAAACCGATTTTTGTACAAAAGTATAAAATAAAGGCTATTTTTGCATATTAAATTAATAAATTATGAATGCAATCACACCATCCGAACTTATAATCAATAGTGATGGATCAATATTTCACCTGCATATTAAACCGGAGGAGCTGGCAGATACAATTGTACTGGTTGGTGATCCCGGCAGAGTTGAGTTGGTTGCATCTTTCTTCGACTCAAAAGAGTTTGTAAGACAATCCAGAGAGTTTGTTACAACAACAGGTACCTTCAAGGGCAGGAGGATTACTGTTCTATCCACAGGTATAGGGACAGATAATATCGATATTGTTATGAACGAACTGGATGCCTTGGCAAATATAGATCTGAAAACCAGAATGCCTAAACCTGAACACAAAAGACTCAATATTCTCAGAATAGGTACTTCCGGAGCTATACAGCCTGATATTCCGCTGGGTTCATTTGTCCTGTCTCATATTTCCATAGGATGTGACGGCCTTTTAAACTGGTATGAAAACAGGGATTCTGTCTCTCTTCTGGATATGGAAGAGGCTTTTGTGAAGCACA
>JBAYMP010000012.1:0-46055 GCA_041663505.1 Bacteroidales bacterium
CCCGTCCAGACCGCAAACATAAAAAGCTAAATATCTTTTTTACAGATATTTAGCTTTTTTATTACTGATTTTCTGATGACACCCTATATGGTATGGAGAAGCAGATCATCAAGATGCCAGCCTCATTTATTTCTACAGTAAATGTTCCCTCAAGTAGCTCTACAAATTTTTTTACCAGATCCAATCCGAATCCCAGGCTGTCCTGATATGGAGAATGGCCCTCCTTTAAAGCCTCAGTAATAATGTTTTTTTGAGTATCATCTATTCTGGAGCCTGTATTTCTGACATAGAAACGAATTCTGGAATCATCATTTAATAATTCGTAGCCAAATTCTATACTCTTGTTTCCATTAAAATGCTTTATGATACTATCTATCAAATGAAATAATATTTGTCTTATTTTTTGCCATCGGTAAATACAGTAAGTGCACTATCCGGATTATGATAGTCTATTTTAAGCTGATAGTTCGAACTCTGCGCCTCAATCTCGAAGTATGTCTTCAAGTCGCTAAAAATTAATTCTATAACTGTGCGATCTTTGGATGTTTCTAAACTATCTCCTGAATTTATAAGTGAAAGTTCAATCAGATCATTCATTACAGTTAAGAATTGTTCAGAACTCCTTTTGATGATCGCAAAATATTGTTCTCCTTCTTCTGACTTGATTTCATCCGGAGAGAATTTAGCTATGATGTTCATAAAACCCAGTACCTGATTGAGCGGAGTCCTAACTTCGTGAGAGAGGTTGCGTAAAAAAGCTGTTTTAACTTCTTGTGAGATAATCGATTCTCTGTAAAGTTTATCTACCTGGCTCTTCAATTTTTCCAGAGCACAGCTTTTTTCCAATATGCCAAGAAATATCTCTTCTTGAAAAACGGGAAGTGCTTCGGATAGGGCTGTATTGAATTTACCGAATATTTCTACAACTGAATCGCTAGTCTGGACAATTTCTTTAGGGGTTAAACAATCGATGACCAAATTATGAGGCCGATTTAGTATGTCTAATGGAGTTAGTATCCCTAAATATTTGTTTTTCTCATCCATTACTACTATATAACCTTTTTCATTCAACCTGTTTTCAATGGTTTTGATGCCATCGTAAGGATGAACAAAAGGGTAAGTTGTCATCAAGCAATCTTCGACCTTCATTTTCATTTTAGAATTCTCCTTCTAATGAATCATAAAATATTCTCACTTTAAAGTCTACTTTTACTATTTCACTCTCAGAAATAAATGGGAAAACCTTTTCGCGAAGAATATTAATGATTTCGTCTTTATCCATTTTCTTTAAAACTCTTTTATTAATGAAAACAGTTTCAATAGTTTTGTCATCAATTTCAAAAGCTTCAAATTCATTTGGAATAAGAAATTCGAATGATTTATAAACACTGTACTTTCCCTGAGGACATTTTCTTCCTAAAACCAGAATATCTTCAAAAGGAGGTAAACGGATTTCTTCAAAACTTAATTGAAGTGAAAATTTTCGAATAGATGACTTTTCCATGATATGGTTTTATAAATGGATGTTTGGCATACTATAGACAAATGTAAATAAAAATCTCAAGCAACTTAACAATCATACAGAAACATTATTACAAGATTTTGGAAAAAGGGGTGGGGTGGGTGAACAGAAGTTTTTATTCGACTAAAAATGACTATAATATAATCAATTGATTATCAAAGATTTTAATTAGACAAAATGGTATCATATTGCTCATGAAGAAACTCTATGCAAAAGATAATATAAATTATTTTCCAAAGGAAATTTGTTTTTTAGGAAAATGTATTTATCTTTGCAACATATTTCACTAAGAAAATATTTTGTATGGAAAAGATAATGGCATTTTTTAAAGGAGTCCGGATAATTGTAGCAGGTGTAATAATAGGTGCTTTTGGAGGTTATCTTTACTGGCGTTTTATTGGATGCACATCCGGTACCTGTCCCATCACCTCATCCGCATTGAACAGTTCGCTATATGGAGCTGTTATTGGAGGATTATTTTTTAACATGTTTAATTTTAAAAATAATAATTTATGAACACAATACATTTGACAAAAGAAGATTTCCTGGAAAAAGTTGCAGATTATGAAACAAGTCCGACAGAATGGAAATATTTAGGGGATAAACCCGCAATTATCGATTTTTATGCAGACTGGTGCGGTCCGTGCAAATCAATCGCCCCGGTATTGGAAGAGTTGGCAGCAGAATACAAAGACAAAATGTATGTCTATAAGGTAAATACAGAAGAGGAGCAGGAGCTTGCAGGTGCCTTTGGAATCCGGAGCATTCCATCATTACTTTTCGTACCGATGGAGGGAGCACCGCAAATGGCACATGGAGCTATGCCCAAAGCATCCTTCAAAGAGATAATTAAAAAAGTATTACTCCTAAATAATTAATATAGTTTTGGTATCGCTTCTGCTCAGAACACTACCGGCAAAGAGGTCAAAACAGAAAGAGGTTATATGTATTTCTCCGGGATTTTTAATGCTTCAAACAGGAGTTCCACCGGATGTTTTGCAACTCTGCCTGTACCTTCACTTATCTGCTGACGGCAAGATGTGCCGGGGGCAGAGATTACCACATCTGCAGAAGCTGATCTTACCAATGGAAAGAGTGTCTGTTCACCGATACTCATCGAAACTTCAAAATGCTCCTTTTCGTAGCCAAAAGAGCCGGCCATTCCGCAGCAACCGGTTGGCATTATCTCTACCTTGTAATTGACAGGTAGTGACAGCATCTCTTTTGACAACTCAACCGATGCCAAAGATTTCTGATGGCAATGTCCGTGGAGTTTAATATTTAAAGCAGAGTCTGTAAAAGAATCGGGTGTGATTCTCCCGTTTTTGGCCTCCCGCATTATAAACTCATCGTAAAGAAGAGAGTTTTTTGCTAATTTTAATGCCGGTTCCTTCATATCCTTATCAACCAGATCCGGATACTCATCTCTGAAAGAGAGTATACAGGATGGTTCAATTCCAACCAATGGAGACTCTTCTGTAATAATATCCTTTAATGCTTTTACATTCTTTATCGCCAGTCGTCTGGCTCTCTTGAGCATTCCTTTTGAAATTGCAGCTCTTCCACTTTCATAATGTTGAGGAATAGCTACATCGTATCCCAGACATTTAAGAAGTTTGACAAACTTTATTCCTATTTGAGCATCGTTGAAGTTGGTGAATTCATCTGCAAAAATGTAGACCCGTTTATTTTTTACGTCCACAGTTCTGGTTGGGGCTTGTGTCCTTTTCGCCTCTTTCCGGGCCCATTTTCTAAATGTAATGTGTGACAGGGCAGGTATCTGGCGTTTTGTAGAAAAATTAAGGATTTTCTTTAAAGCGAATGATGTTACAGGGTTTGCAGCAAAAAAATTGTACAAAACCGGGAAATATGAACCAAGCTGCTGAATATCTGCCATTCTTGAAATCATATACGAACGGAACGAAGGAACGGAGATATCGTAGTGATGCTGAAGAAACTCGGCTTTGTACCTGGCCATATCCACATTCGAGGGACATTCGCTTTTGCAGGCTTTACAAGAGAGGCACAGATCCAGAACATTCAAAATCTCTTTTTGGTCAAAGATTTCTTTTGAACCGGGTCTGGTTAACAGCTCCCTGAGTACATTGGCTCTTCCCCTGGTAGTATCTCTCTCCTCCCCTGTTGCCCTGAAACTCGGACACATGGTTCCTCCAAAAAGAGCAGACTTCCTGCAATCTCCAGCTCCGTTGCACTGTTCAACAGCACGAATCCAGCCACCCTGCGCAGAATAATCGAAATATGTTTTAAACTCCGGCACTGCAGCACCCGGTTCGTACCTCAGGAAGCTGTTCATAGGCGGAGTATCAATAATTTTATGATTATTGAATACTTTTCCTGGATCAAATACCTCCTTCACACCCTTCATCAATCCAAACAGATAGTCCCCGTATAATAAAGAGATAAATTCGCCCCTCAATCTCCCGTCTCCGTGTTCACCCGAAAGTGACCCTTTGTATTTTTTGACAAGCAAGACTGTCTCACGGGCAACCTCCCTGAAAAGTTCGACATCTTTTGTCTGTTTAAGATTTAGTATCGGGCGCAGATGGAGCTCTCCTGTACCGATATGAGCGTGATAGACACAGGATAAACCATGTTTGTCAAGCATTGCGGCAAACTCTTTCATATATTCCTGCAGTCTCTCGGGTGCAACAGCTGTGTCTTCTGTAACTGAGACAGGCTTTGCATCTCCTGCCATTGATGTGAGCAATCCCAGACCGGATTTTCTAAGCTCCCATACACGAGATATATCGGGATCATAAACTCTTGAGCAGTAATAACTCAACCCGGACGATAAGATATCGGACTCAATTGCCGAAACGCTCTCGTCAAGCATCTCCCTACTCTCCTTTGCAACCTCTATAATTAAAATTGCCGCAGGGTCGCCCTTTATGAAGAACCGGTTTTTATTCTGGGATATGTTGCTCTTACTCAATTCCAATATTCTGGAATCCATCATTTCTACTGCAACAGGAGAGTGTTTTAGAGCAATCAGATTGGCTTTAAAAACATCTTCAAATGCTGAGAAATGAGCACAAACCACACATTTCTCCCCGGGTGGAAGTGGAACAAGATTGAGCTTAACCTCAGAGACTATTGCCAATGTCCCCTCCGATCCTGCCAAAAGCGGACAAAGATTTATATATGTACCGTTCTTGCCATGAGAGTGGATAAGTTCATCCAAGGCATATCCTGTGTTTCTGCGACGAAGAACCGGATCGGGGAAATTCTCTTCAATTTCTGCAAGAGCCCGTTTGTTTTCTAAAAGATTTCCAACGAAATGATAGATCCTCGATTCAAGATTATTGCCTTTGAGCCTGGTTTCAAACTCCTCCTCAGAAAGTGCTTTGAATATTGTTTTAGAGCCATCGGACAAAATAACCTCAGCCTCTAAAAGGTGGTCGCGGGTGCTTCCATATACCAGAGAATGAGACCCACATGAGTTGTTGCCAACCATACCGGCAATGCAACAGCGGTTAGATGTGGAGGTCTCGGGTCCAAAAAAAAGCCCAAAATCCTTTGCAAACAGATTTAGCTCATCCAGAACAACGCCAGGTTCTACCCTTACCCATTTTTCCTGAGGATTGATCTCTAAAATTCTTTTCAAATGCTTTGAGGTATCTACAACCAATCCGTTCCCAACAACCTGTCCTGCAAGAGAGGTTCCTGCTGCTCTGGGGATTAACGACATACCTCTTTCGCGAGCGAAATTTACCACATCAATCAGATCCTGAGTATTTTCCGGGAAGAAAACTCCACAGGGCATCTCTCTGTAAGCAGAGGCATCAGTAGCATAAATTATCCTGTGCAGAAGATCCTTTTTTATCTCCATCAACTCCAAAATTTATTATCAGCCATTTATCCTTTCTCCACCTTACCATCTGCTAGAAAATAGCGTTCCTTACTCTCAGGGCAAACAGCAACCCCTTGTGAATTGAATTCAAGCTTGTGGCCATATTCACTTATCCAGCCAATTTGTCTGGCAGGGTTTCCGACAACAAGAGCATATGGAGAGACTTTTTTTGTAACCACTGCACCTGCACCAACAAAAGCATACTCTCCAATATCGTTACCACAGACAATTGTAGAGTTTGCACCTATCGTTGCTCCTTTCCCAACGCGGGTCGTTGCATATTCACTCTTTCTGTTAATTGCACTGCGTGGGTTTGTTACATTTGTGAAAACACAGGAAGGGCCCAGAAAAACATCATCGTCACAAGTTACACCGGTATATATAGAGACATTGTTCTGTACCTTTACATTTCTGCCCAATACAACACCCGGTGAGATTACAACA
This sequence comes from Bacteroidales bacterium, assembly GCA_041663505.1. Classification (GTDB taxonomy): domain Bacteria; phylum Bacteroidota; class Bacteroidia; order Bacteroidales; family UBA932; genus Bact-08. Next base: position 5,838 of record JBAYMP010000012.1, read on the forward strand.
TTCTGGCCGATACTACAACACTCTCCAATTACAGACCCACTCATTATATGGGAGAAGTGCCATATTTTGGTACTCTTCCCGATTACACAGCCGGGGTCGATTACTGCCGTTTCGTGTGCAAAAAAGTCTTTCTCAAAATTTTTCATAACTACAAATATAGATAAAATCAATAGCAGTAGCTATGAAAAATTTATGAAGTTAAAACTGTGCCGCATTTATTGGATTAAGACCTGTTATTCCTTGGTAAGCAGCTACAATTGTACCCTTTAGGTAAACTTTTTTCCCAAGGTTTGTAGGATTTGCACTGAGGCCCAGAAGATCTCTGATAGTACCCGTTGGTATAGCGACTGATACGCATTTGGTTCTGTCACGGACTGTTGGTGAGGCGGCAATTGCCATGTTTGTATCACTGCCGAACGGAGCTTCAAAACTTATTTTTGTTGTTGTCAGATCTCCCCCTACAATATATCCGGTAACCCAAACGCCAGTTTTACCTATATTTTGTGCCAGCTGATCTACCGTAAAAGCACTCTCTTTTGTAGCTCCATCGCCGCCGTCACCTATAACAATATACTCAAACACCCAATTAGATGTAGTATCAATTATAATTCCGGCAGACTTAGTAGAATCTTCCGGGTTAGCATGCAGATTAATGGTGAGCATGTCCCTTGCCGTTACCACCCTGTCCAATATCGGAATAACTTCCGAAGTGTCTGTAGATTCAGCTGGCAGAACCTCCTTAAGTATTATTGAAATCGTACCAGGATTAAGATAGGCAAACCTCGTTTCATTGAAAGGATATTCGAGCGTACCTTTGGAATCTGCAACTTCCGGTTTATAGCCTGCAAAACGAGCCATAAACTCAGGCGTAAAACTAAGCCGTAGCCCCACGTTAGACTGACGACAGGTAAGAGCCAGAAGATAGACTTTGCCCGATTGTATTATAACCGTTTTGCTGTCTGAATAACAAGCTGCATCAAATTCAGGAGTTACAAACAGTCTGGAACAGATACTCACATCGTAGCTCCCGGCGTTCAGCTCCAGATTTGCAGGTCTCTCCCCGTAAGTCCCGTTATAAATAACAGTACCCGTACTACTCTTTATAGAGAGAATGAAAGAGTTACTATCCGGAAATTCCCTTACTACAGCCTTTGTAAAGTACTCATAACCAAACATAAGCTTTAATTCACCTTTGCTCTCCTCGGTAAAAGTGAGTCCCTGACAACCTTGCAAAAACAAAATTGTCCCAAGTAAAGTTCCCAAAAAAGGAGTAAACGACAACAGTCCGCCTTCTGAAAAAAAGAGCTTAACAGCTCTCGAAAAACCAATAAGCTTAGACCACTCCCTGAACAGTCTAAGTTTACCTCCAAATAAAAAAATTCCCTTCATATCTCACAAATTTAATTGGTTAATTGTTCCCAAATTTACAACAAACATCTATCAATCTGTAACAAAATCAAACGAAAGACAAAATATATCTAATTTTAAAATTATGATTTCGGATTTTTGTTAATTTTGTTCAAATTTAAATTTTCTATGTATAAAATAACCGAGCATCCTATCCTCCCCATCCCACAGGAAGATAGAGTAGAATTCATTTTTGAGGGAAACAAAGTTATTGGTCAAAGAGGTTTTACAATAGCAGCAGCGCTTCACCAGGCCGGATTAGTTGTACACAAACACAGTCTTGAACATAGAGAACGAACTCTTGAGTGTGGCATTGGCAAATGTGGTGCCTGTGAAATGTTGGTCGATGGTAAAGTACGCCGTATATGTATTACAAAAGTAGATAACGTTAAAAATGTCACGAGAATAGATGAATCCTACCTTCCCGAAGAAGATAAAGTGGAATATGGTAATCTCAAGCCTGCGATCAAAGTATACAAAACAACAGTTGCAATTGTAGGTGCAGGCCCATCCGGACTGGCAGTAAGAGAGGAGTTGAGCAACGCTGGTGTTCACAATATAGTAATTGACAATAACAGCAAGATTGGAGGACAGTTTGTGATGCAGACCCATCAGTTTTTCTTTTTCGAAAAAGAAAAAAGGTTTGGTGGGCTTAGGGGATTTGATATTGCAGACTCTCTTGCCGGAGAAGATCGTTCAGGAATTTTACTGGACTCTGTTGTGTGGGATATCTTAGAGGGGAAAAGGCTGGTTGTGAAGAATATTTCTACTCAGGAGATTTTTTATATAGATGCAGATCAAATAGTTATTGCTACAGGAGCCGTTCCTTTTATGCCTGCTTTCAAAAACGACGACCTGCCCGGAGTTTATACCGCAGCAGTTGTTCAACGTATGATGAACAATGAGCTTACTCTCCTTGGTAAAAACATTTTAACAGTCGGAGCCGGAAACATCGGATACCTCACCTCCTATCAGTCAATGCAAGCCGGAGCGAATGTCAAGGCCATCATAGAGGCTATGCCAAGTGAAGGTGGTTTTCCTGTTCAGGCAAACAGGGTGAGAAGACTGGGAGTTCCAATTCTTACTTCACACGTGCTTCTGGAAGCAATCCCAAACAAAGAACGTACCGGCGTTGTCGGAGCAGTTATAGCAAAATGTGAAAATTTCAAGCCGATTCCAGGAACCGAAATGGTTATTGACGGAATTGACTGCATAAATATATGTACCGGTCTTATTCCGGACAATCAACTATTCCGTAAAGGAGTTGAAGTATTCGGAAGAAAATGTTACGGGGTCGGAGATTCTGTAAAAATCGGAGAGGGTACCTCTGCTGTTCTCAGAGGAAAACAGTGTGCGTACGAAATTATGCAAGATCTTGGGAACAGGTTTGATTACGACAGTTTTCTCTCTATTTCGAAAGAGTATATAGACTCTCAACAACATCCTGTTCGCATTTTGGACGAGCCATTCCGGCCAACACCGGAACGTATGCAGGATAAGGGTTTTATACAGATAGATTGTCTTTACGGTTTTGCCTGCAACCCTTGCTCCTTTGCCTGCAAGTATGGAGCAATCACTAAATCTTCCACATCATCTGTTCCAATTATAGATTTTGATAAGTGTGTGGGCTGTATGCGCTGCGTAAGTCAATGTCCGGGACTGGCTATTTTTGGGTACCAGTTTAATAAAAACTGGCTCTTTCTTCCAATTGAATACAAGGCAGAAGAGGGTGCCCGGGTATTTCTTGTAGACAACAACGGAAAAATTTTAGGCGAAGGATTGATCGAAAAAATCCTGAAAAACGAAAATAAAACCAATGTTGCACGGGTAAAATCCTTAAACTTGGAAGGTGACGCTCTTCTGGCAGTGAGAGGTTTCATAATCAAAGAGAAATATCCTGAAAAACTCAATCTTACACCCTTGGGCAAGGAGCACGATTCCAAGACCTATGTTTGTCACTGTGAAGATGTCAGCATAGAGAAGTTGTTAGCTGTAATCGGCGACAGAACAGTAATTTCCTCCGACGAATTGAAGCATATCTCCAGAATCGGTATGGGTGCGTGCAGAGGTACCAGATGTGTCCCCCGTGCAAGAATGCTTCTCAAATCTTATGGCATAGAGGTTATTGGAGAACCTACTCCTCGTGCACCTATGTCCAATCTTGTTAACCTTGGAGAACTTGTGAGGTCAGACAAAAATGAGGTGATTATTCTTCCAAAAAACAACAAGGGGGTAAAGAAGGTTCAGGCTATAATAGCAGGAGGCGGTGCAGCAGGCTCTTCACTTTTCCGTTTTCTTTCGGAAGCAGGATACAAGCCGCTGCTTATTAATGACGGATTAGGAAGTTCCTGGAGGAATATTGCAGGCGGACGCCCGGCATTCTCTCTCCCTGCGCTGGCAGATATCGCCAACCACAACCTCGAATTGTTCAAGGGGTTGCAGAGCGTCAGGGATATCAATCTGCGCATGACAAGATACATAACCTTTGTACATGACGATGAGACATACAGATCTCTTGATGCCTCACGGGGTTGGTCAGATGCATATATGGTAGACAAAAGGGATTTTATAAAGGATATTTCGCCTTACTTCAACACAAAACTCAATAACTATTCACACGCCCTAATCTCCAATGACTGCTGGCAGGCAACTCCAGGGCTCACAATAGATGCAATAAGAAGCATCGGTAAGGCACACGGAGGGACAATTCTGGAAAACACAAAATTAGTTGAGGTTTATAAAGTTGGCAAAGAGTACCGCGTGATACTTCAGGATGCCAATAAAGAATATTTTGAGTATCAGACAGAGATCTTCATAAATGCACTTGGCAGTGAAGCTGACAAGTTTGCCAAAAAACTTGGAATAGAGACAGGCCTATACCCTGTAAAACATCAGGCATTTATTACCAAGCGTCTTCCACTGTTAGGCAAGAACGGATCTAGTCTGGATATGTTGATTGACAGGAGAAAATATAAAGGATTCTCTGCAGTTTACGGCCAGCAACTTGCAGAAACAGGTCAGATAATAGGATGTGCCTCACCTGCAATTGATGCTAAAGAGACTGACAAAAATATAAAAGTAACCTCACAGGATTTTCTGGAGATTGCCACAGAGGTATTCACTGACTGGATTCCGCAGCTGGCCGGAGTTGGATTCCAGGCAGTGTGGGCAGGATACTATACAGAACCAAGATATATAGTAGATCCGGAAGCCGGACTCTTTGTGGGAATGAGGGGACACGGATTTATGCTTTCTCAGTACATAGCAAAACTATATGTAGATTCACTTATGGGCAGAGAAGTTCCGGAATATTTTCACGAAATGAAACTCAACGGAAAAGGGCTAAGCGAACAAACGTTTAAGTAGAACTAAAAACTTCATGGGGCCTTACCTCGCAGAGATAAGACCCCATTACTTAACCTAAACTTAAACTATGAAAAACTTCACTTTATATACTTTCAAACCTCGTGCCAGAAATTAAATTTTTCTCATTTAAGTTCATTTTTCTATAACTCTCAATTTCGCAAATTTCAGAAGCAGCGTCTTCTTTCCACCAGAATCAAACTCTACCACTGCTCTGGCATTCAATGGATCACCCTCAAGAGAGACAAGCAAGCCGTTACCGAACCTGTCGTGCTCAACCCTCTGCCCTGCTCTAAGTTTTGAGATAGGATCGGTCTGAAAGTTTGGATCGTGCGGCTTTGGAGCAACAGATATAAAGGCATGTTTGATCGTGTTTTCATTTTTTGTCTCCGGAGCTCTATCTGAAATCCGATCCCAGTTACCTCCTCTGTGCAGGTCTTTACTCTCAAGCGCCGGCCAACTCAGAAACTTGGGATTAATCTCCTTTAGAAAACGGCTGGGCGGGTAATTTACGTGTGATCCCCATCTGAAACGAGATTGAGCGTATGACAATGTTACCGAAGTTTTTGCTCTTGTTATCGCAACATAGAACAATCTTCTCTCCTCCTCCAGTTCGCTCTCACTGACAGCCATATTCACAGATGGAAAAAGATTTTCCTCCATACCGATTACATATACATAGTGAAATTCCAGACCTTTGGCAGAGTGAATAGTCATCAGGCTTATTTTATTAGAGTCCTCTTCACCATTGTTTTCATCGATAGCACTCATCAATGATATGTTTTCCAAATAATTAGGGAGCAAAACCAGTGAACTATTCCCGGCTGTCGACCCAGGTTGTACTTTTTCCGAATTAGCATCTCCTTCAGTTTGCGTTCCCGTGTAATCACCCTCCTCCACAAAAGCTTTTATACTGTTAAGGAGCTCCTCGGCATTGTCTACACGAGCCTGGCCTTCGACAGTTGAATCTGAGCGCAGGAAATCCATATAGCCCGATCTCAGGAAAACCTCCATCGCAATATCATAGGCATTTGAATTTTCTACCTTTGGGCTTATCTCGGAGATTAGAGTTGTGAATTCAAAGAGCTTGGCGGCGGCGGCCGGTTTAATGCCCATAACCGCAAGGCTCCCGCTGTGGAGAGCTTCCCAAATGGAGACCCCTGCCGAGTTGGCAGCCGCCACCAGCCGCCCGACAGTCGTCTCTCCTATTCCCCGCGGAGGCACATTTACAACTCTCTTGAACGCCTCATCGTCTTTCTTATTTACAAGAAGCCTCAGATAAGACATAATATCCTTAACCTCCGCCCTTTCATAGAAAGAGTGGCCACCATAAATTTTATATGGCAATGACCTCTTCCTTAGAGCCTCTTCAACTGCACGGGATTGAGCATTAGTTCTGTACAACACAGCAAAGTCTTTGTATGAGGCTTTATCAGAATATATTCTTGACAAAACAGATGATGCAAGAATGAATGCCTCCTCTTGATCTGTGTATGCCTTTACAACCTCAATTTTATCACCCACTGAAGCAGCTGAAAAACACTCTTTCTTGAGTTGCATTGAGTTACGTGATATGAGACTATTTGCAGCATTCACGATAGTCTGTGTAGAGCGATAGTTTTGTTCAAGTTTGAATTCCTTAGCTTCGGGGTAGTCCTTTTTAAAGTTGAGGATATTTTCTATGCGAGCCCCCCTGAATGAGTATATACTCTGAGCATCGTCCCCTACGACACAGAGATTTCTGTGAGTAGCGGACAACTTCTTTACAATCAAATATTGAGAATAATTTGTATCCTGATACTCATCCACCAGAATGTACGAGAACCTGGCACGCAACTTATCCAGCACCTGCGGGAAATCTCGCAAAAGAATGTTTGTGTAAACCAGAATATCATCGAAGTCCATTGCACCGGCCTGTTTGCATTTTTTCTCATAAAGAAGATAGATGTCACAAATACGAGGCTTTTTTGCTGCGATATCATTCTGCACAAGAGTTGCATTGGCAATGTAATTGGAGGCTGTAATCAGGTTGTTCTTTGCCATTGAAATCCTTGAGAGCACTTCATTGGGCTTATAGAACTTCTCATCCATAGAGAGCTCTTTAATGCAGCTTCTTATGGCACTCTTGGAATCCGAAGTGTCATAAATGGTGAACGTTTTGGGAAACCCCAGGAGTTCGGCATATTCCCTCAGAAATCTCACAAAAATGGAGTGAAAAGTACCCATCCAGAGAGCTCTGGCTTTCTCATATCCAACCAGGGCCGCTATTCTCTCCTTCATCTCCTTGGAGGCCTTGTTAGTAAACGTCAGCGCCAAAATTGTGCCTGCTCTGTGACCATGACTTAATATATTGGCTATCCTGCAGGTAAGCACTTTGGTCTTGCCGGAACCTGCCCCGGCAATTATTAGAGAGGGACCCTCAAATTGTTCAACCGCTTGCTTTTGAGCAGCATTAAGACCTTCGAATATAGTGAAATTTGTTGTATTCATTGGATGCGAAATTACAAATAATGTGTATCTTCAAGGCAAAATTTTTCACAATAATGTCAAACCATATTCGATTACGCAGAGGTTTAAACATTCCATTAAAAGGTAGTGCTTTAAGCCAAATCACAAAGACCATCTCTTCGGATATTCTTGCCATGAAACCGGCAGACTTCAGGTTGCTGAACCCCAAACTTTTAGTTAAAGAGGGTGATTCAGTTAAAGCCGGTACTCCGGTTATGTCAGACAAGAAAAGACCTGAAATAGTTTTTTGTTCTCCAACAAGCGGTACGATATCACAGTTTATCAGAGGAGAAAAACGTAAACTCTTGGAGATTCGCATTCAGTCGGATAAAAAAAATGAGTTTCTTCCGATCACAACGCCCAACTTCAGATCGGCAACAAGAAAAGAGCTCATAGATACACTTGTCTCAGGCGGTTTATGGCCAACAATTATACAGAGACCATACGGAATAATTCCAAATCCTGAAGTTGAACCAAAATCTATTTTCATATCCGGATTTGATTCGTCACCATTAGCTCCGAATCTTGATTTTGCACTCAAAAAGGAGATGGAACATATTCAAATTGGAGTAGATATCCTCAATATGCTCGCCAAAGGCGGAGTTCATATCAGCCTCCACGCATCCAACTATGCAAGCACCCCGTTTCACAAATTAGAGAAGGTAATTATTCATACATTTGACGGACCACATCCGGTTGGCAACGTGGGGGTTCAGATTCACCATATTAATCCAATAAATAAGGGAGAGGTTGTCTGGACAATTGACCTATACTCAGTTGCCGCCATCGGTAAGCTGTTTGCCAAAGGAATTTACGATGTAAAAAAGATAATTGCAATCACCGGGCCAAGAGTTAACAAGCCAAGCTATGTTGAGTGTCTCCCCGGAATGTGTATGACAGATATAAAAGAGTATGCCGGCAATCCTGGCTGTAAGAGAGGAGAATCGCTGCCAATAAGATATGTGAGTGGAAACATTCTCACCGGAGACAATGTCGGTGCGTATGGTTTTCTCGGATTTTACCACCATCAGATTACACTATTGTCAGAAGGCAGCTATAATGAGATGTTCGGATGGGCCAAGCCATTCAGATTAAAAAAATTCAGCTTCTCACACTCATACTTTTCCTGGCTATTCCCATCAAAGGAATATTCAATGGACACAAATCTGAACGGAGGAGAGAGAGCTTTTGTTATGACAGGCATTTATGAAAAGGTACTTCCTATGAATATCTATCCTATGTTCTTGTTAAAAGCCATTCTGGCAGAAGATATAGATAGGATGGAAGCACTTGGAATATACGAAGTTATCGAGGAAGATCTGGCGCTTTGCGAATATGTCTGCCCGTCAAAAATTGAGATTCAAGAGATTGTCTCTAAAGGGATAGACTTGATGATTAAAGAAATGTCATAAAAAGATTTGAGATGAAAGCATTAAGAAAGTTAATAAACAATATAAAACCCACATTCAGCAAGGGGGGGAAACTAGGTTTTCTTCATTCGACTTTTGATGCATTCGAGGCCTTTCTCTATGTTCCGGACACCGTTACTAAAAGGGGTGTCCACGTAAGAGACTCTATTGATCTCAAAAGGACAATGACCATAGTAATCATTGCCCTTATGCCGGCGCTGTTGTTCGGATTATGGAATGTTGGTTACCAATATAATTTATCTACCGGAAGCTCCCTTGAGTTCTGGGAAATGTTCTGGTTCGGTTTTCTAAAGGTGTTGCCCCTTATAATAGTATCATATGTAGTAGGTCTTGGAATAGAGTTTGCCTCCGCTCAGATACGCGGCCATGAGGTTAACGAAGGGTTCCTGGTTTCCGGCTTACTAATCCCCCTCATAATGCCTGTTGATGTCCCTTTATGGATACTGGCGCTTGCAGTGGCTTTTGCAGTTATAGTAGGGAAAGAGGTGTTCGGAGGAACAGGGATGAATATATGGAACCCTGCACTGCTGGCCCGTGCTTTTGTATTCTTTGCATATCCTTCAAAGATATCCGGAGATACAATTTGGATCGCCGGGTTAACCGACGGAAAAGGTGTTATAGATGGTTTTTCAGGTGCCACAGCCCTTGCCAATGCAAAAGCAGGGATGCCCATTCCATCATTCTCAGATATGTTCTTAGGGTTCATGCCCGGTTCTATAGGTGAAACTTCGACATTGGCTATTCTGATTGGGGCTGTACTACTGTTATATACCGGTGTGGCAAGCTGGAAGATTATGTTATCTACCTTTGCCGGTGGTTTTCTGACTGCCCTCCTGCTCAATGCCCTCTCCCCCGGTCCAGATTCATATATGTCGATGCCTGCATGGAACCATATGGTGATGGGTGGTTTTGCATTTGGTGCAGTATTTATGGCTACAGATCCCGTAACCGGCACACAGACCGAGAAAGGGAAATGGATTTACGGTTTTTTGATTGGAGCAATGGCAATTGTAATAAGAGTTTTCAACCCCGGTTATCCTGAGGGTATGATGCTTTCCATTCTTCTGCTCAACACCTTTGCACCTCTTATAGACCACTATGTGGTTGAATCAAATATCAAACGCAGGCTTAAGAGAGCAGCAAACAATAAATAAAGAGAATTACAATGAATACAAATAGCAATTTATATACTATAATATATTCGACAGTTCTGGTAGTGGTGGTAGCAGTTGTTCTCTCCCTTGCATCTTACCTGTTGAAAGACAGACAACAGAGAAATGTTGCGATTGAAACCAAACAGATGATACTGCAATCTGTTAATATGGCCAAAGATGCAGAAACCGTGGAAGACAAAGCCTCCTACATTGAACGTGAGTATTCAAAATTCATAAAAGACTCTTCAATTACAGAGGGACACAAAACTCTTCCTTTATACATCTGCAGACTGGATAATCAGGAGAAGTTATACATTGTCAAGCTTCATGGAACCGGTCTCTGGGGCCCTATCTGGGGATATATCTCCTTTAAAAGCGACATGAGTACCGTTTACGGAGCCGTTTTCGGACACAAAGGCGAGACTCCGGGTCTTGGAGCAGAGATAGCCACTCCAAAATTTGCCGGTCAGTTTATAGACAAGACCATATTTGAAGGCGAAGAATTTGTATCAATCTCGGTTATCAAAGGTGGCGCCGCACAAGGCAATCACCAGGTAGATGCAATCTCGGGCGGTACAATCACAAGTAAGGCTGTAGATGCTATGTTAAAAAGCTGCATATCTGAATACCTTAATTTTTTAAAATTTCAGACAAAACCAAACAGAAAGTTACAACCATAAACTAACTGAAATGGACAAGAAAATATTTATAGAACCCATATTCAAAAAGAATCCAATCACCGTACTAGTGCTGGGAATATGTTCTGCGCTGGCAGTAACAACCAAACTTGAACCGGCCATAGTAATGGCACTTTCCGTAACCATTGTTACCGGATTTTCAAGTTTCATCATATCTCTCATTCGTAATACAATTCCAAACAGGATACGTATTATAGTTCAGTTAGTAGTTGTAGCAATGCTCGTAATTCTGGTGGACCAGATACTCCAGGCCTATGCATATGAAGTAAGCAAACAGTTATCCGTATTCGTCGGTCTTATCATTACAAACTGTATCATAATGGGAAGAATTGAGGCTTTTGCCCTTAGTAACAAGCCATTCCCCTCTCTTATTGACGGTCTCGCAAATGGTCTCGGTTACGGGCTTATCCTTGTTGTCCTTGCCTTTATCCGCGAGTTATTTGGCTCGGGAACTCTTTTTGGAGTTCAGATTATTCCATTAAGCTGGTATTCTGCCAACGGCGGATTTTACGAAAATAACGGTCTTATGATTCTGCCCCCTGCCGCCCTTATTCTTGTCGGGTTGATCATTTGGGTACAAAGAAGCTTCTCTAAAGAATTGATCGAAAAATAATAACACATACCACTATGCAAGATTTAATCAGTTTATTCGTAAAGTCGATTTTTGTCGACAATATGATATTTGCTTTTTTTCTGGGGATGTGTTCGTTCCTGGCGGTTTCCAAAAGCGTTAAGACAGCCACAGGTCTTGGTATTGCCGTAATTTTTGTACTTGGCGTTACACTCCCGGTTAACTATCTTATTTTTAAATATGTACTCTCACCAGGCGCTTTGGCTTGGTTAAATCCAAAGTTTGTCGATCTGGATCTCAGCTTTTTGAGTTTCATCATCTTCATTGCTGTTGTTGCCTCAATAACACAGCTAGTTGAGATGATAGTAGAGAAATTTTCACCTTCGTTGTATAATTCACTGGGTATATTCCTTCCTTTGATTGCTGTAAACTGTGCAATCCTGGGAGGCTCACTCTTTATGCAGGAGAGAGGTTATGAAACACTCGCCCAGGCAATCACCTATGCATTAGGTTCCGGTATCGGCTGGGCTCTGGCAATTGTTTCTCTGGCCGCAATCCGGGAGAAGCTCAAATATTCAAATATACCGGCTCCCTTACGTGGTTTAGGAATCACATTTATTGTAGTAGGACTCATGGGCATCGCCTTTATGAGCTTTATGGGTATTAAACTATAAGGAAAAGATTATGGATCTATCAATAATATTAACAGTCACAATTGTATCGTTCCTTATAGTGACACTCCTTTTGGTGGCAATGCTATTATATGCAAAAGCAAAGTTGACCCCCTCTGGCAAGGTTAAACTTACAATAAACGACGAAAAAGAGATAGTTGTGGACCCGGGTTCGTCTCTGTTAACAACATTATCAAACGAAAAGATTTTTCTTCCATCTGCCTGCGGTGGAGGAGGAACCTGCGGATTGTGTAAATGCAGGGTAGTTAAAGGTGGCGGAGAGATTTTGCCAACAGAGACAGGCTACTTTACCCGCAAGCAGCAACATAGCCATTGGAGACTTGGTTGCCAGGTTAAAGTAAAGGAAGACATAGAAATAGAGATACCCGAAGAGGTGTTAGGCATAAAGAAGTGGGAGTGCGAAGTTGTAAGCAACCGCAATGTGGCAACATTTATAAAAGAACTTGTAGTAAGGCTCCCGGAAGGAGAGAACCTCAAATTCAAATCCGGCGGATATATCCAGATTGATATTCCTAATTGCGAAGTTGATTACAAAACCGATATAGCTGTAGAACCCGATTTCCACGAAGAGTGGGACAAAATGAAGATCTGGGATCTTAAGATGAAAAACTCCAAACCTACATTCCGAGCCTACTCTATGGCCAACCACCCAGCAGAGAGCAACATCATAATGCTCAACATCCGCATTGCAACTCCCCCTTGGGACCGCAGCAAAGGCACATTTATGAATGTTAACCCCGGTATATGCTCATCTTATGTCTTCTCCCGGAAACCGGGCGATAAGGTTACAATCTCCGGCCCTTACGGTGAATTCTTTATCAAGGATACCCAAAACGAAATTGTTTTTGTAGGAGGCGGCGCCGGAATGGCCCCGATGCGTTCACACATATTCCACCTTTTCAAAACCCAAAAGACAACCCGCAAAATAAGCTTCTGGTACGGCGCCCGCTCTGCCCGCGAAATTTTCTACGAAAAAGAGTTCGAAGAGATCGCCGCCGAATTCCCTAACTTCGAGTTCCACATAGCTTTAAGCGAACCTAAGCCGGAAGACAACTGGACTGGCTACACCGGCTTCATCCACCAGATTCTCTATGACAACTACCTGAGCAAACAAGAATATCCGGAAGATATCGAATACTACCTCTGCGGTCCGCCAATCATGAACAGCTCCGTAATCAAAATGCTGGACAGCTTAGGAGTACCACCCGAAAACTTAGCCTTCGACGATTTCGGCAGCTAGGAATTTGTGACCAAGTCATTCGTGGAACCACGAATGACTTGGTCGTTAAGGCAGCTGCATCCTTATGCGCCAATTCATTGGATAGAGGTTATTGGCGCGATTACCCAGATTTTTGACGAATCCAAGGCCAAGACCCTTATAAGTCACCCTGACATAGCCCAAAGGAGAATCCTGCAACTTTATGCTGTTTCTTGACAGATACTGAAGAGCATTATCTCTGTTGAGCTCTACTGATGGCCACTCTCCTGAATAGTCTATTGAGAGTGCATATTCGGGTTCGGGCTGAGCGTTTTCCTTCTGCAAAGCGAATCCTGATTTTCCGGAACTTGATCCGGTCCTTTCGAAGCGTCCCTTTTTTGCATGGAATCCTTTGCTTATTTTCGTCTTCGCAGGTTCGAAGTTTGCCTGAGAATCTGGTTTTTGCAGAAGAGCAAAGAAAAATCCCTCCCCCTCAACTAATCCTGGAAAGAACTGAAATCCGCCCTCTTTTGTCTGCACAATCCCCCACCCCTTTACAAGGTCAGTATTAAACTTATTCTCAAGCCCGTGGAATCTGTAAAACTCAAACAGGTCAAAAATCTCCGCGCCATAAGTGCTCTTGAGCCATGTGATATTTTCGTCGTTTTCGTATCGGTTGAAAGTACAAGTTGAGTATGCAAGCAAACCTCCTGGTTTTACCTGACCCCAAATATCGGTCAGAATCCTCCGCTGACGGGCAGCACATAGTTTCACATTCTCTTCCGACCACTCATTTACAGCGGATGGATCTTTGCGGAACATCCCCTCCCCGGAACAGGGAGCATCTACCAGAACAAAATCGAAAGAGTGCAGTAATTCCCCCGCATCGCCAAACCCTATGCCATTACCTATTTTTGCTACGTCCATGCTTATAACCTCAACGGAATGGTCTCCCCATTTTATAACATTCTCCTTAAGCGGCGCTACTCTGGCACGGATAACCTCATTAGCGACCAGCTTAGACTCATGCGGCATCATAGAAATCAGGTGTGTGGTTTTCCCTCCGGGAGCAGCGCAAAGATCCAAAAGGTTTCGTGGTTTTAGAACATTAAACACCGGCTCCAAAACAGCAAGAAACATAGATGATGGCTCCTGCACATAGTATGCGCCCGAATGCAGAGAGGGATCAAGTGTAAAAACTGGCCTTTCCGGGAGATAGAAACCATCTTTGCACCAAGGAATCTGCCGATAGTCTCCTGAACAAAGAGAAATCAAAATATCGTGGACAAGAGGAGTATGGCTATTTTGTGACTGACGTAAATGCTCTGACGGGGTAATCACACAATTTGCGTCCCCGTATGATACTTTAAGTGGGTTAATACGAATCGAGACAGCGGACTCACTATTCTGAATGGCATCCAGAATAAGCGGAGTGTTGGAAGTGCCTGCTACTTCCAAAAGATACTTTTTGAATGTTTCTGGCAGCGAAAGGATTTGTGCCATACAATTACCGAATTATCTGGAATAGTGTCCTGAGTCGAATATTTCGGTAGAATATTTTGTCCCCCACAAGTCGTACCGGTTAAACTGGTCTATCAGTTTTAACTGGAATCTGGGCCAATTTTTACTCTTGCGTTGGCTCCAGTAAACCTCTGAAATTGCAGAAATTCTCGGGAAAACTCCATATTCCAGACGCTCCTTGTCCGGAAAATATTCTGTCCACATACATCCCTGACCGCCAAGAATATTTGCAGCTGCCGCTTGTGACAACTCCTCAGGAACCGGCTCAAACATATAGACCGAATCTATTGGAAGATACCACTCATTGTGTCCCAATGCTTCTTCGTTTTGTTTCTGGGCAACATTGAAATAGCTAAACAACATTGGAGTAAGAATGGCCTTGTGCCCCATCCCTGCAGCTTTCCATCCGTGCTCTGCATCGCGCCAGCTCATAACAACAGCTCCTTCAACCAAACCACCATCCATAATCTCGTCCCAACCAACCATTTGCCTGCCACGTGCTGTTATAACTTCAGAGATCCTCTTCACAAAGTAACTTTGCAGTTCGTCTTCATTCTTTAGTCCATACCTCTTCATAAAATTCTGTGTTTCAAGAGATTCTCTCCACCAAATCTTTGAACACTCGTCAGCCCCAATGTGAATATATTTCCCTGGAAAAACATCCATTAACTCATTGAAGACATCTTTGAGAAATGTAAAGACCTCTTCTGATGGGGCCAATACATTATTCTGACGATCGAAAATTCCCCAGGTTATTGCCGGCTGTTTAGGAATATCCGGAGTTGTGCTGAATTGCGGATAAGAAGATATGATTGCCATTGAGTGGCCGGGTACATCAATTTCAGGAACGACTGTAATATACCTGTCTGCAGCATAATTTACAATATCTTTCATTTGTTCAACAGTGTAAAAACCTCCGTAACGAGTACTGTCCACTCCAGTTCCTGGGAATATGCCGATGATGGTTCCCGCCCTCCATGAGCCAACCTCGTTCAGCTTAGGGTATTTCTTGCTCTCCATCCTCCAGGCCTGGTCGTCTGTAAGATGCCAGTGGAAGTAGTTCATCTTGTGAAGAGCAAGATAGTCAATATATTGTTTTACGTATTCTACTGAATAAATGTGCCTTACTACATCCAAATGCATCCCTCTGTACTCAAAACGAGGATAATCCACTACATCAACAGACTGAACAGGAAGAGTAATCACACCAGAGTTTACGTCCGGTACTGGTTTAATTGTTGGAAGAAGTTGAATAAGAGTTTGAACGGCATAGAAGAGACCTTGCGGATTTGCCCCCTTCAGGTTTGCAACTCCTTCTTTAACAGAGAGAGCATAAGCACCCTCCTTTTTAAGATCGGACGGACTAAAACCAGCATAGGAATAACCTATGTCAGATACAGATAGATTAATAAACTGAAGATTACCACCTTTGCTGGATTTAGCCTTTGGTGCTTTTGAAACCACTTCAAGTTTAAAGCCATAATATTTTGATATATAGCTGTTCAGAAACGCCGCAGACCTTAATTGATCTTCACCGGGTGCAACAATAAGAGTATTATTGCCAATATTGAAGGTGTCATCTCCGGTAACTACCTTCACCGGCTCCGGAATGATAGAATTTTTGAGAAATTTGCTGTTTGAAGTCATAGCGTCAGTGTTATCTGTCGAAATCAGAAAAAAAATTGCTAAAACAATTAATACTTTTTTCATCGATATATAAAATAATAAAAAATAAAAGAAACGTTCTAAAGCAGGAGACTTTCATTAACCAAGTCCTTTCTCCACCTCGTCAGTTATCTTGTCTACCACCTCTTGCAACTTGTCTCCCAACATCATTTTTAACATTCCGGACAATTCCGTGTCCAATTCAAGGTGAAGTTCAGTCTGAGACTCATTCATTGAATTTAAAAATACCCAAAACGAAAATGGAAAAGGGCTGTTCCCATACTGAACATATTTTATGGAGCTGAATGGGATACGCTCATCTACCTTGAGCCCAATTTTAAACCCCTTAACCTTTGCCAGGAGAGTATCCGGAGTTGATTGTAACTCTGTTTTATCCCGCATTTCCGGAGGCAAATTTTTAGAGAAATTGGTCAGATCGGTTAACAGCGCAAAAAGTACATCTGACGGATGTTTTACAACAATACTTCTCCCCTTGACCTGAATACTGTCCATATTAATTGATCTATTTACCCCAAGCTTCGGGACGATATCTCCATTCTCTCAATGTGCCAATCTCCTCCTCTGCAATATATTTACACGCAAGCGCTTGATTTATAAGCGCATCATAATTTGTAAGTGTTCTCAGTTCACAATTTGCATATTCAAATGCCCTGCGGGATTTATCAAAATTGTATGAAAATATCGCAACCATTCCGAGTACATTTGCCCCGGCTTTAGATAGACAATCGACTGCAGAGAGTGAACTGGCGCCAGTAGAGATAAGATCCTCTACAACAACAACATTAGCTCCGGAAGGAATTTCACCCTCAATCTGAGCTCCGGTTCCGTGGTCCTTTGGTTGCGGACGAACATATATAAACGGTTTATCAAGCGCCTCGGCAACCAACACTCCCCAAGCAATCGCACCTGTTGCAACACCTGCAATCACATCCGCCTTTTCATAATTCTGTTCAATTATGCGAGCTAAATTTTTACATACCAGTGACCTTGCTTTAGGATATGACAATAACTTACGATTATCACAATATATAGGTGATTTCCAACCAGATGCCCATAGAAACGGCTTTTCCACATTCAGCTGTACAACTTTCAAATCTAAAAGTTGTTTTGCAATTATTTTTTCAATCGATTCCATAAAAAAGTATCTTTGTACAAAGATAGTAAAAACAATCCTATTTTAAATGTACAGTATCTATTTCAACAATCGCTGCCTTGCGGTTTGTTCTTTCCGTGAACAATTACTCAACGAACCCGGTGCAGTGTTATATAGCTCCGGCTCAGAATCGGACCTTTCGGATCTCCCTATCCTTTTTCAAAACTCTCCTCAACTCACAAAGCTTTATGTGCCAAGCGACAACGAGGAGGCAACTTTCAAACAACTTTGCACTAAATTCATCTCTATTCAGGCCGGCGGAGGGCTTGTCACAAACCGCAAAGGTGATTATTTACTTATCTTCAGGCACGGCGTATGGGATTTGCCAAAAGGGAAGCAAGAACCAAGCGAAGATATCCGTCAGTCCGCCCTCCGCGAAGTTGAAGAGGAGTGCGGAGTACACGATCTGGAAATCAAGGAGCATATTTGCGATACATATCACACATACCTGCTCAACGGCAAATTCATTTTAAAGTGCACTCACTGGTACAAGATGGAGTACCCCGGAAACGGCCTTGACACAGCTCCCCAAACCGAAGAAGATATAGAAAGAGCAGTCTGGGTAAAAAAAGAAGATCTCCCAAAATACCTCGCACATACTTATCCATCCATAAAAGAGGTTTTTGCACTTTGGCAAAGTTCTACCGCAAGTCTGTTACGTTAATACCGCTCATTCTTGAGGCAGGGAAAGTGAAATGGTTGGCCGGCCATGGACTCTTTTCTGTAAAGATGGTGATTGTGGCTGTATGTTTCGCGCCATTTTTCGAGAGGTATTGGACAGAAACAGGCCTCAGTGTTCCCTTCTCAATTCCAATAGTTATGGAGGTGTAGGCCAATCTTTTATTCAAAGGTTTTAGCTCTATCAACCAGATCGGTTTACCTCCAGCAGACCCGGAGCGAGCCTTGTCGCTATAGTTGTACCCCTTTTCCAGAGAAGAGAGAAACGCTAAAGGGTTCTCGGTTAGGTCAGTTTGAGACGGATCGTTGGTCATTATTGTAAGCTCTTTATTATCAATATTATAAACCCACTTTGTGACTCCATCACAATAAAGTTCAAGTTGGGAATTTGTAAGTTTGAAAGATTCTTTCTGTGATTGCACAACGCCCTCAATTTTAGAACCATCCAGTACCATTGAAAAATTCATCTCAAAGGCGGGAATGGATTTCATTTTAGCAGTAAACTGACACAGTATGTCGGCAGAGCGGGTGGATGTCTCTGTGGATGTGGAAGGTGTGTTTGAAAAAATAAATAATACCGCTAAAAAATACTTTGCCAATTTTTTTAGCAAATCACTGTAATATTGATACATATAAAAATCTTTTTAATAACACTAAGAACTTTGGCAAAGGGCTACTATTCCAGCGAAGAGAGGATCCGGTCGAGGGAGTTAAAGTCGGTGATCAGTACCTGACGGGCTTTGCTGCCTTCGAACGGGCCGACGATTCCGGCTGCTTCCAGTTGGTCCATTATGCGTCCGGCTCTGTTGTATCCGAGGTTCATTCTGCGCTGTATCAGGGATGTTGAGCCTTGCTGATACTGAAC
Source organism: Bacteroidales bacterium (assembly GCA_041663505.1). Lineage (GTDB taxonomy): Bacteria > Bacteroidota > Bacteroidia > Bacteroidales > UBA932 > Bact-08. The sequence goes on from JBAYMP010000012.1 coordinate 24,762, forward strand.
AATCAATTTAGCCGCCTCATCAAAGAGTTTGTCCCTCTTTCCAAGATCAACCTCTCCTGCACCTGAGGTTTCACCATCTTCACCCACATACTCTGGCAAATAGTGTGCCGATGAATATCCGCGCTGAGAACCGATGAATTCTGTAATTCTTTCAACCTCCGGAGTATCTATGAAGGCACATTGAACACGAGTCAGTTCGCCACCAGTAGAGAAGAGCATATCCCCCCTACCAATCAACTGGTTAGCCCCGGTAGTGTCCAGAATGGTCCTTGAGTCAATATTTGAAATAACTCTGAATGCAATACGAGCAGGGAAGTTTGCCTTAATAAGGCCAGTGATAATATTGGTTGTAGGCCTTTGAGTAGCAATAACCAGATGAATACCAATAGCACGGGCCAACTGGGCGAGACGGGCGATCGGATCTTCAATCTCACGGCCCGCAGTCATTAACAGATCTGCAAACTCATCAATTATTACCACAATAAACGGCATATATCTGTGCCCCTTGTTAGGATTAAGCCTGCGCGACAAGAACTTCTCATTGTACTCCTTAATGGTTCTCACGTGAGCCAGTTTCAAAAGATCATAACGTGCGTCCATCTCAATTGTAAGAGAGCGCAACGTGTAGACAACTTTCTGAGTATCGGTAATGATGGCATCTTCCGAATCCGGGAGCTTTGCCAGAAAATGATGTTCAAGCTTAGAGTATAGAGAGAGCTCCACTTTTTTGGGGTCTACCAGCACGAATTTTAATTCAGACGGATGTTTTGTATAGAGCAGCGATGTAATTATTGCATTCAAACCCACCGATTTACCCTGACCGGTAGCACCTGCAACCAAAAGGTGAGGCATTTTGGCAAGGTCGAAAGTGAGAGCCTCATTTGAGATCGTTCTACCAAGAACAACAGGCAGGTCAAAATTGCTATTCTTAAACTTAGGATCCTCCAGGATCGAACGCATAGGTACAATACTCGGTCTGTCATTCGCAACCTCTATACCCACAGCATTTGTACCCGGAATCGGAGCTATGATTCTGACACCGCGGGCAGCCAGTGAGAGTGCAATATCATCCTCCAGCCTTTTAATCTGCGAAATTCTCACACCGGCTGCTGGTACAATCTCATACAAAGTAACCGTAGGGCCGGTACGCGCAAAAATTCTTTCGATTGCAATTTTATAATCACCAAGGGTCTTGACAATCTTCCTGTTATTCTTTTCCAACTCATCGTGGGGCACCTTGTATATCTTATCCTTGTAATCATCAAGCAGGTTCAAAGGAGGTAACTGGTAATCAGACAGATCCAATCTGGGGTCGAAAAGAGTATCTAAGGAACCCTTAGGAAGATACTTTAAAAAATCTTCATTTTCCTCTTCCTCTTCAATTTCAAATTGAGTATCAACCAGATTATCCCCCCTTTTATCATCATCCTTTCTGTCACTATCATTGTCGTCACTCTCTATTTCAAAAACAACCTCTCCAGACCCTGCATTTTCATTTTCTGTTTTTTCTTCCGGAATTCCTCCGGTAGTTAATACGTCAGCAGCCTCATCGTCAGCAGACAATTCATCTGCCTTAACCTTGGACTTACGGTGAAAAATGCTGTCAATAAGGCGGTTGAACCAAAGAACAACCTTATAATTAAGAATGACCAGCCAAAGGATGAGAATCACCACAACCACAGCACCTGCACCAGTTGTCCCAAGCATAGAGATAAGCCATTCATTCACATAGTATCCGTATGACCCCCCGACGCCATTACCGAACCAGGTATCAACCTTTGTAAAACTAAAAATATAAGAGAAAAACACCGAAATTATTATAGCACCAAAAACCGACAAAAAGAAGAGTCTCAAAAGCTTAACCCTTCTGATCTTGAGAGAGTAAATTGCAATTCCGAGAAAGAAAAACGGAATAATAAACGCTCCTAAACCAAACAGTTCCGACAGAAGCAGATTAGCCCAGAAGAAACCGATCTTACCGCCTCCGTTTTCTACAGGAACAAAGTTACTCCAGACATCCGAACGGGAGAGCAGCGACTGATCCTCGGCCCAGGTAAAAAGGTAGGATGTGAGAGCAACGAAGGTGTAGATCGACAATGCCCCAAAGAATAGACCGGTAATAAGGCGAAAGGCCTCTTTCCCCTTTGGAACAGGAGCATTTTCGCCTCTAACTGAACTCTTTTTCTTAGCCATAAATTAAATTCTCACTTTTCTCAATTAAATCCTTTCGATTTTGGCACCAATGGCGTTCAAGCGCCCGTCAATATCCTGGTAACCACGGTCAATCTGTTCAATATTTTCAATAATACTTGTACCACGCGCGCTCATTGCAGCAATAAGCAAAGCAATACCGGCCCTTATGTCAGGAGAAGACATTCGTGTGCCCCTCAGACAAAACTCACGGTTGTGTCCAATTATGGTAGCCCGGTGAGGGTCGCACAAAATAATCTGTGCACCCATATCTATAAGCTTATCCACAAAAAAGAGCCTGCTCTCAAACATCTTCTGATGAATAAGGACAGATCCCTTAGCCTGGATTGCAGCAACAAGGAAGACACTCAGAAGGTCAGGAGTAAGTCCCGGCCAGGGAGCGTCTGCAATAGTCATAATAGAGCCATCAAGAAAGCTCTCTATCTCATAATGTTCGTGAGTAGGAACATATATATCATCACCCCGGCGATCCACAGTAATACCAAGTCTGCGGAATTGATCGGGAATAATTCCAAGTTCATCAAAAGCTACATTCTTAATAGTTATCTCACTGGCAGTCATTGCGGCAAGACCGATAAAACTACCAACTTCAATCATATCCGGTAAAATTGTGTGTTCGCAACCGTTCAACGAGGAGACACCCTCAATTGTGAGCAAGTTGGAGCCTATCCCTGAGATTTTAGCGCCCATACGGTTCAACATCCTGCACAATTGCTGTACGTAAGGCTCACATGCAGCATTGTAAATTGTAGTAACACCTTTGGCCAGTACCGCCGCCATCAGAATATTGGCAGTACCAGTAACAGAGGCCTCATCCATAAGTATATAACACCCCTTGAGCTCCTCTGTCCGCAGTTCGAAGAAAGAATCGGCATTTTCGAAATTGAGTTTAGCACCAAGCTTTTCCAGCCCAATCATGTGCGTATCCAAACGCCTGCGCCCGATTTTATCACCGCCTGGTTTTGGCATAAAGGCAAAGCCAAAACGAGCCAGCAGCGGACCAACCAACAAAACAGAACCCCGAAGTGCGGCCGATTTCTTGCAGAACTCGGCGGACCGCACATAATCCAGATTCACCCTCCTTGCGCAAAAAGAGTAGTTGTGCGAGTTCACACAATTTGCGTCCCCATTTGATTCCCCAAGCGGCTCTACCTCTACGCCCAGATCTGTGAGCAGCTCTATGAGCTTATTGACATCAAGAATATCGGGGAGGTTGTGCACAACCACCTTTTTTTCGGTCAACAATACAGCGGATAAAATCTGAAGAGCCTCATTCTTGGCCCCTTGTGGGATAAGCTCGCCTTTAAGACGGTGTCCACCCTCAACCTTAAAAACAGCCATATTTATTGTAATTAATTATTTTCTCTTATAATTCTTCTTTTTACTGCCCGGACGAAAGCTGCCCCTTGGATTGCTATACTGACCAATGTGGCCATTGTGGCTACCTTGTATATTGGCTACCGAAGGAACTGCAGTAGAGAGATGAAGATCTTCCGGAACAATAATTCTTCCCTCCGAAAGATTTTTTAAATCTTTGAAAATAGTCTCCTCAGAAACCGTATCCTTATTCCATATAAGATATTGCTGACGCATATAGTTTGCCAATATCAGAATCATGCTACGGCGAGTATCATCGTCAGGCCGCTGAACCACCATTTCAATCATATTCTGTATATTGCGACCATAATGAGCAGCCTTGAGAGGAGTGGTCTCCAAAGGAATCGGACTTGGTTTGTTGGCAAATGTCTCCTTGGTAGGGGTGGGATAAGGAGAGTCAATATCAATCTCAAAATCAGAAATAATCTGAACGTGGTCCCAAAGCTTATGCCTGAAATCACTAAGATCCCTTAGTTGTGGATTAAGAATCCCCATTACTCCCACAACAGCACGGATCTGTTCATTGCGTTTATCCCTGTCCTCAATCTCTTTCACATACTTGATCATCTTCTGAACATGCCTACCGTACTCAGGCATAATAAGCTTACTTCTTTGTGTATTGTAATCCATCACTAATTTTTGTTATACTTTATTAACATTAGACAAAGATACATAAATTTTGGCACCCAACTCCTCTAAAAAAAGTATTACCATCTCTCCCTCTATTCTCAGAACCTCCCCCTTTTTGCTCTCCATAACCCCATTCAAAATCTCCACCTTATCACCTTCTGAAATAATCTCCTTGTTCTCTGCAATCTGCAAAAACTCCTTGATCGCTTCAATTTCGTAGTCCTTCACCACAGCCGGCCGGCCAAGGTAAAACAGAATCCTTGAGACACCATACACACCAAGCAAATTCCTAAGCTTGTGCTCAGGATGGCGAACAAAAACATACGAATTGAAAAGAGGCATCTCCACAATCTTAACCCTGTCGCTCCACTTTCGTTTAGCCCTGTGAACCGGAAGAAAAACCTCCACCCCCATTTCACTGAGCCTTGCCGCAACCTTTTTTTCTGCCCTCGCAGTTGTATATAATACATACCAATACATCTCTGCAAATATACCCTTTTTAAAGTTCCCTCCCCACACGCCCCGCAATGTCAATAATCTCCAAAATTACCTCCGATATCTTGTCCATACTTTTGGGGAACCTGGAGAGCTTCTGGTTACGGGTTTTGATCCTCTTGGACAACTTTTCCAAAGATATCGAGGAGGATTTGATCTGTCCGGCCACCTCCTCGCCCAATGACGCTATAATTTCACGTTCCCTCTCTCTCAGATCCACTGAAGCCGATTCCAATCGAACCGCTTCTTCAGAAGAAATACCCGCCACAAAACGGAGCTTTTCAATCTCTTCAAGAGCCCGACGCAGCTCTGCAAGCTCATCCGTTGCAACCAGTTTACCGGAGACAACCGCCCTCACTTTCGCGGCTTGTTTTTTCTCTTTGACCATCTTTTAATATCAATAAATCCGCAACTTCTCCGCCGATCTCCTCAAAGCAGAGAGCTCATCATTCAACTCCTCAATCTCCGGATACAACTGTTTCAACTTTTTGCGTTTGACAACCTCGGAAGCAATTTTATTGTGAGCCTTTGCTAAAGCCTTTGCAGCAGACACCGTTCCGGAACGTATTTTGGAAAGATTATCGGTTCTACCCAAAAGTAAGAGGTACTCCCTGTCGCCCGAAAAGTCTCCCTTTCCCGATTTCAGCAAGGAAAGATAATTCGCCTCCAGCCCCTTAGTTTCGTTTTCAATGAGACCCTTTACCGACTGAGAGGAGAGAATCCCAACAATGGAGTTGGTTACAGCTCCTACCAGAGAGTCACCCTCAATCACAAACTCACGGACAGCCCTGGTCTGCACATTGCGTACATAAAGCTCTGCTCCGTAACCGGCAATCTTGCCCACAGCCTTGCCTATACCCATAGGAAGAGGATCTGAGAAATCCATCAGATTATATCTGTTAATCAAAGAATCCAGATTTCTGCCAAGCGAGCGGAACTCCCGGCCGGTGTTGTTGTAGCGATCGGCATGGGAGAGAGATTTCAATGCCCGTTGGTAGGTTTTAAGTATTTCCAGAGAGATGTTCATCTTTTTTGCCAAAGCCAAGTCTGTTTTATAAGCCTTGCTCATAGAGTTCAACTCCTTAATTCTCAGGAGAGGATCGCTTAAAGAAGCAGTGTAAAAGCACCCTCTCTCCGCCCGTATTTCTGCCATCTCTACAAAAAGAGCACTTGGGTACTTTACAAAACTGTCGCAAGAGTTAGAAAATTTCTGAACAGAGATCATCTGGCTCTTTGAGAGAGATGCACAACCCGAAAGAGTTGCGACTCCAAAAATAAACACTAAAACAGGGTACCGAAAATTCATAATTTATAAATTCAGCAATATTTTCAGAATCGCCTCAGAAGCGTGACCATCGCCAAAAACCGATGGAAACTGCAGTTCCCTGCCAAGCAGCGAGTCGTAACCCGATACAATTTTCTGGTAATCTGCATCTACAAGGAGAGCCGAGCCACAATCAACTATCTCCACCCATTCGGTTTGGGGACGGAGAATGAGAGAGGGTTTACGGAAGAAGAAGGCCTCCTTCTGCACACCGCCGGAGTCTGTAATTATTATTTGAGCGCCTTTTTCGAGCGAAATCATTTCAAAAAAAGAGGCAGGGGGGGTTAGGCCGATTCTCGACGAATCAATAATTCTCTTATAGAGCACTGCCTCTAAATTTTGTTTAAGCATCTTCAAGGTTCTGGGGTGAAGCGGAATAACGACATCGATACACCGCTGCTCCGCAATATCGACCAAAGCTCTAAAGATACCGTTCAGCCTCATGCTGTCGTCGGTATTACTATCTCTGTGAATAGTAGCCAATATGAAACCTCCGGGTTTGAGGCCCGGCCTGGCAAATTTATCCAACGGAGCGACTCTTCCGGCTATATCTGCAAAGTAGAGAGAATTGTCGTACATCACATCGCCTGTATGAAAGACACCCGGGTGGTCGATGGAAAAATGCTGATTCACACAAGAAGCGTCCCCATGTGATACCGGAAACCCCTCCCGCGCCAGGTTGTTCATTCCGGTAACTGTGGGAGTGAATAAAAGCGTCGAGGAGTGGTCGCACATAATACGGTTTATCTCCTCCGGCATAGATTTGTTGAACGAGCGGAGTCCGGCCTCTATGTGAGCAATGGGGATGTGCAGCTTGGAAGCTGCCACCGCCCCCGCAAGTGTGGAATTTGTATCTCCGTAAAGGATTACGGCACCGGGATTCTCTTTAATCAATACCTCTTCTATTCCCTTTATCATCTGAGCAGTCTGCACCCCGTGAGATGCCGAACCCACATTGAGATTGTAATCCGGTTTTGGGACATCAAGCTCGTCAAAGAAAACTTTAGACATATTCGAGTCGTAATGCTGACCTGTATGAAGGATAATCTCTCTGACAGAGTCCGAAAAGTGATTTTTTATTGCGCGTGATATTGCTGCCGCCTTAATAATCTGAGGGCGAGCACCTACAACAGTCAATAAAGTGAATCGTGAATTTTTCATTTTCTAACCCAAAGTTATATAAAAAAAGGAGATCTGCAACAGATCCCCTTAATTTCTAAGCTTTCTCTACTTCCCTACGCCTCTGTTACCATATTATGCCTCTGCGGTCATATTTGGCATTACTGACACAAATGATTTGTTGTCTGCTTTCTTGCGGAAAACAACAACTCCGTCTGTCAAAGCATAAAGTGTGTGGTCTTTACCTATACCTACATTATTGCCGGGACAATGAACTGTTCCTCTTTGACGAACAAGAATATTGCCTGCCTTGGCGATTTGTCCACCGAACAATTTAACGCCTAATCGTTTACTGTGTGATTCGCGGCCGTTCTTAGAACTACCGACACCTTTTTTATGAGCCATAATCTAAAAAATTTTCTCTTTAATAATTAAGCAATCTCTTCGATCTTGATTTGTGTTAAATATTGACGGTGACCGTTTTTCTTATCAAAACCTTTACGTTTGATCTTCTTAAAAACTATTACTTTATCCCCCTTAAGGTGTTCCAGCACAGTGACTTTAACAGTCGCACCGGCGATGTAAGGAGAACCAATTTTCACAGACCCTTCATTGTCAATAAGTAAAACTTTGTCAAAACTTAGAGAAGCACCCTCCTCTGCTTTAAGGCGATTAACAAAAATTTTCTTATCCTTCTCTACTTTAAATTGCTGTCCTGCAATGTCTACAATTGCGTACATATATAAATATAAATTATATTTTTGACCGTAAGCGGTTACTATTTAAGTAACTCTTTTTCAATGGCTTAACAATCTTATTCTCTTCAAATTGGGGTTACAAATATAGAATTAATTCTTTATTCTACAAAACTTTTTTAAATTTGTATACTTTGGATTCACCAATTATACTCTATGGATTCACCTTTTATCTTTAACAAATACGTCACAGGGGGCAACTTTATTTCAAGAGCAAGGGAACTCGACACACTTGTAGACTGCATCAAAAAAAAGGAACACTCCCTTATTTATGAACCTCCCAAAAGCGGGAAGCGTTCACTTGTCCAGCAGGTATTTATCAAGCTGCATCAAGATTCATATAATTTCACACTCTGTACAATCAATCTGTTCAATGTACGCACCGAAGCTGCTATGCTAAAGAGCATCAGAACCTCTCTGGTAAACAGTTTTGCAAACACCGAATCTGAACTACGGGAACTGGAAGAGGACCTTATGATAGGCCAGATAAGAGAGATGAGCGAGTACAGAGATCTGGTGCTAAACCTTCCGGAGGCACTTTGCTCAAAGTTCAACACAAATGTTGTGATCTACTTCCAGGAGTTCCAGGAATTGCTCAACTTCCAGAGTTATGAAGATACAATTGCACTGTTGGAGCGGGTGTGGCACTCTCATACCCAAACAACCTACCTCATCACCGGGTCGTTTGTAAACGGAATGAAGGAGATCTTTGTGAACAAGAAAAGCTTCTACAAGTTTGCTGAGAGGGTAAAGCTCCAGCCTATCGAGGAGCGCCTGTTTTCCGAGTTTATTATTAAGAACTTCCTTAAGGCCGGCCGCGTAGTTTCAAAAGAGCTTGCCACCCGGATGTATGACCTCACCGAGGGACACCCCTGGTACACACAACAGCTTGCCGATATTGCCTACGGACATACCAAAGGATTTCTGACAGAGGTGATCCTTCTTGAATCCTTTGATGAATTGATAGATATGTACGAATACATTTTCCAGCAGATCACAAGCAGGCTGAGCCTATACCAGCTTAACTTCCTAAAGGCAATTCTGGACGGAGTTACCAAGTTCAGCACCCAAGAGGTGCTCACAGGTTACCATTTCAACTCTTCTGCCAATGTTGTCCGCCTTAAAGAAGCCGTGCAGAAAAAAGAGATCCTCGAACAGGACGGCGACAAATGGATTTTCCTCGATCCTCTCTTCAAAATTTGGCTCAAACGAGTTTACTGGAGTTACTAAATAACTAATGAAAAGAGTAGTGATCGCCGTAACCGGCGCCAGCGGCCAGATATATGCCAGAAAGATAATCGAACGACTCCGCTCGGTGGGCGGCGACGGATCAGATAACACCTGCAGCGTGCAGACAGAACTCATTTTCACAGACACCGCAAAAAACGTTTACCACGACGAACTCGGCGAACAACCCCCACAACCCTTGGTGAACAACAATAACTATTACAACCGCAATGCCTCCGGTTCCAACGCTGCCGACGTCATGATAATCATCCCCTGCACAATGGGTACGATCGGACGCATAGCAAGCGGAGCCACAACCGACCTCATCTCCCGCATAGCAGAAGTCCAACTCAAAGAGAGAAAAACACTCATAATCGTCCCCCGCGAGACTCCCTACTCCCTAATCCACCTTCGCAACCTCACCACCCTCACCGAGGCCGGCGCCATAATCGCCCCCGCCTCACCATCCTTCTATATGCACCCAGCCAACCTGGAACAGTTGGCCGACAACTTTGTAAGCCGCATCCTCGATCTGGCCGGCGTAGCACAACTGCCCTCCAACTACCGTTGGAAAACTACAGCAAAGTAACTCAAGAAAGTTTTTGTTGTCAAAAAATTAATTTGAGAAGTTTTTATTAACTTTGGTAAGTTAATCCTTTAAAGTATGAAGAACTCTCCTGAAATAAAAGAATTTATCTCTCGGAATAGTAACCTCTTTTGGTACATTCCGGAAGACAAAAAAGCAGAGATAAGCCATGAGTTTCTGGTGGAAACCATTTTGAACTATGGTGATATGGATTCGGTTATCCAACTATTTCATTTACTGGGAATTAATAAAGTTGCTGAAATATTTTTCAACTCAATTAATTTAAGTGAAAGAAGAAAAGGTAACTATCACGAAATCACTATAAACTACTTCTCTCAAGTATTTAAAAAGTATGCACAAAGAGATCTTAACAGGCAAACAAGTGGAACTATTGCCCCTTGTAACAAAATTTAAACGATCGTTCTATATGGTTGGAGGCACTGCAATTGCTTATCAATCAGGTAAAAGTCACATTTTTCTGTTTTCAATATCTGGTGGAACACCCTGTAAAAGTTGATTCACACATCACAATCCCCACATTACTTTCATTGGCAGCCATGAAGGCATTTGCTCTCGGGCGAAGGGCAAAATGGAAAGACTATGTAGATTTATATTTCATTTTGCGCGACTATTACTCCATTGCAGAAATATGCACAGAGGCTCAGAAAATTTTCGGTCAGCAATTCTCAGAGAAATTATTTCGCGAACAATTGGCGTTTCATAAAGATATAGACTACTCAGAACCAGTCGAATACCTTGTACAGGCAGTTGCCGAAGATGAACTCAAAAATTTTCTTACTGATGCAGCAACTGATATTTGGTAAGAGACTTAGCTTACAAAGTGTGCTATTTGCTGCCTAATACTTCAAAATGGCGACTTTGCCGTCCATGGAGCTGACGAGCAGCCCGCGCTTGCCTATCGGCTGGATGTAGTTTATGAGTGCGATGGAGAGGTTGTACTTCCAGACAACGGTGCCGTCTTTTGCATTCAGGGCAAAGATGTTTCCTTTGTCTGTCGGAATAAAGACCAGGTCATCGGCGGTGGTAACCGGAGATGGTGCTATCTCGTAGCCGTAGCCTGTGAAAGAACGCCACAGAGATTTGGCTTCGCCTGCAGTGGTTGAAAATGCAATAACGGTGTCCTGCATGGTTTTTACGTAAACAGCAGACCCGTCGGCAGAAAGCCCGATAGCTTCGCGTCCGCCTTTAGCTCTCCAGACCTCCTTACCGGTGGCGGCATCTATAGCGTGAGTCATACGCTCGGGGGTAACTACGAACACCTTTCCATTTGCTTTTACCGGCCAAACTGCTGCAGGAGAGAGTCCCCTGCCTTTTTCGTTTGTCCAACTCCACAAAAGCTTACCACTCTTAGGGTTGAAAGCATAGAGCGTTGAGGCCCAGTCGCCAATATACACACCATCTTTGTCCACCCAAGCCTTTGCCTCAACAAAGCCCTTAATTTTATCGAAGGTCCAGGCAATATTTCCGGTTTTAAGCTCGATCGCACGGAAAATACCGTCGGAAGACCCTATGTAAACTATACCTTTTAGTATAGCGGGCGATGCAAGTACCGATTTATCGGCCTTAACTTTCCAGATAAGCTCACCAAGACGGGCGTCCAGACAGTAGATATTTTCATCGCTGCTGCCTATCACAAGATAGCCTTCGGCGATTGCAGGGGTAGAGAATATCTTACCCCTTGTAGCGTATGACCAGCGCATCTTTCCTGTGGCGGCATCCAAAGCCTTAACCACGCCTGCGGTGTTTGCATAGTATACCATACCTTTCGCCAATACCGCCGCATCCCCGATATCATAATTATCCTGTACCTCCCATACAACCCTGACAGGATTGGCGGGATTGACAGGATTTGCAGCAACAATAATATTTTTGGCAGAAGCTGCTGTTTTCTCTTGTGGAGACAACATCGGTATTGTGTACCAAGGCTCTTTGGTTACACTATTCATCCTCTCTTGAAAAGTTATCTGTCCATCTGCAATTGTTATCAAATTATAACCGGCGCCAGCTCTTCCGGTGCGTAGGTTTGAGCGGCCCATAACACCACGAATACCAGGATAATTCATAATACTGTTGTTGTGTCCGTGGCCGCACAAGGCAACCTGGATATTGGTTCTTCCAAGCAAATCAAGAACAGTTTCAAAATTGAGCATAGCATCGTCCAGCGGATAATGATTTACAAAAATTACCGGTTTATCTTTAGGCAAAGTATTTGTAAGGGAGTCAAGCCAGACAATGCTCTCTCTTGGCACCAAAGCTGGCGCCATACGCATATTCGGGCCGGAATTACATCCGATAAACTTCACTCCGTCTACCTCAAAATCAAAATGCTCATAACCGAATACGCGGGCAAAGGTGTTGCACCCGCTCTCACTCCATTTAGCATCATGGTTACCTGCAACTATATAGTAAGGAACAGAAAGCTTGTCAATTATCGATTTTGCCAAAAGAATCTCCCTGTCGCTGCCAAACTCAGTAATGTCGCCCGCAAATATTACAAAATCTATATCTTTCAAAGTGTTAATATCCCTAACGGAGTTCTCTAAATCCTCCGCAGGAGCTGTAGCATCTGAAATGTGAAGGTCTGCAAGGTATGCAAACTTAATTACACTATCATTGTTGCTTTGTGCAAAAATTGTAAATGAGCACATTAGGACCAAGAGCAACACCAGACATTTTTTAATTTTTTTCATCTCATTTTAAATTATATACTACGCAAATATAGATTTTTTAATTAAATTTGTATAATGAAAAAACTTCTTCTAAAATTGGAGCAATTCATCTGGATTATAATGCGCAATTATATGCCCAGATGGATCATTTTTATGTTTGATCAAATAATAGTCTCGGGTGCATTCATTTCTCTCTGGCTATTCAGGAACAACATGACCGAACAACCAAGCGAGAATTTTATTTTCAAATTTGTTCTGGCTATTTCGCTCTACTCTCTCTCTTCATTAATTTTCAAGACACATCATGGAGTTGTCCGCTTCTCCACTGTCAAGGATTTTCAAAAGCTGATATCATCCACATTAACAGCTACTTTACTATACCTCATTATTGCCAACTTGTTTAACAGGGTAGTTGTAAATGGCGATATTCAAATCAGATTTACTCTATGGTTCCCTATAGTGCTTGGGGTTATGGTTATCTTGGTGCAGTTGATTTTTCGTTTTGCCGTAAGAACTTTTTTCGAAGCCTACAAGCAGAGTAATCCAAAAGACAAGATAAGAGCTTTTATTCTTGGTTCCGACTACGAATCTGTGCTACTTGCACAATATCTGATGACTGATAGAACAAACCCTTACAGTCCGGTTGCATTCATAGCATTTAAGAGCAACCAGGTTGGCAAGGTTGTCTATGGATTACCTATCATCTGTTCAGACAAAGGGCTTTCCAAGTATATGGAGGAGTACCGCGTCAATACTCTGCTTTTCTACAAATCGCAACTGGAGGCAATACCAAAGGAGTTTTACGAACGTTGCATTGTGGATGGTCTGGAGCTGCTTATGGTCTCCATGTTTACGAAGTTAGGCGATTATAATGACGGCACCGCTGCACCTAAGATAAACAAGCTCTCGATTGAGGATCTTCTCGGACGCAACGCAATAGTGATGAACAAAGAGAAGATTCAGAACCAGTTCGAGGGAGAGACAATACTTATAACCGGAGCAGCCGGATCTATCGGGAGCGAAATTGCAAAACAAGTAACACTGTTCAACTGTAAGGAGCTCATTCTTGTAGATCAAGCAGAGACTCCTCTGAACGATTTATGGCTGGAGCTTAAGGGTTCCGGGACCAAAATATCAGTAAAACCGATTATTGCCAATGTAAGCAATCATGTGAAGATGCGGCAGATATTTAACATAGCAAGGCCGAGTCTGGTGTTCCACGCAGCCGCATACAAACACGTGCCAATGATGGAGTTCCACCCCTCTGCCGCTGTGATAACAAATGTGTTGGGAACAAAAAATGTGGCCGACCTTTCCGCCGAATTTGGAGTCAAACGCTTTGTAATGATCTCCACAGACAAAGCAGTAAACCCGACAAATGTAATGGGAGCCAGCAAAAGGGCAGCAGAAATTTATATACAGTCACTCTACTATAAGCTTCTGAAAGATGGAGTCGATAGCCCAACACAGTACGTAACCACAAGATTCGGCAATGTATTAGGTTCCAACGGTTCCGTAGTACCACTATTCAAGAAACAGATAGAGGCAGGCGGTCCGGTTACCGTCACCCACAAAGATATCACCCGCTACTTTATGACAATACCGGAGGCTTGCAGTCTCGTGCTGGAGGCCGGTTGTACAGGAAACGGAGGTGAAATTTATGTCTTTGACATGGGAGAGGCTGTAAAAATTTACGATCTGGCCGAGAAGATGATAAGACTTTCCGGCAAAACTCCCAATAAGGATATTATGATAGTGGAGACAGGGTTAAGACCAGGAGAGAAACTTTACGAAGAGCTGCTTGCCAATACCGAAAACACTCTACCTACATACCACAAAAAGGTTATGATAGCCAATGTATGTAAATACGATTACGATCAGGTGGCGCCTGAAATAAACGAAATGTTAATTGTGGCAAACCAGCATGTATATCCTACAGAGGTGGTTAAGATGCTCAAGAAGCTAATACCGGAATTTAAGAGCCATAATTCCAAGTATGAAGAGTTGGACGAATGCGATATAACAATAGGTAAAAACTAAATAACAGCTATATGAATTTTTTCAATAGACTACTTAATACATCCCTTTTGCTACTGCTAACTGTTGTAGCTTTCGCACAATTAAGCGACCAACAGGTTGTAGAGGAGTTAAAAAAGTACAAGAGTGCCGGAATGACCCAGGAGCAGGTACTGGCCGACCTTGCAAGCAAGGGAGTAACAAAAGAGCAGTTGGAGAGGATTAAAGCACAGTACGATGCATCTACGGCTGCGGCAACAGGTACGGTGGTTACACCCCAAAACCGGACAAGAGAACAGTCGACAGAGGGTTCCGACAAGGTTGTAGTTGTAAAAGAAACAACTAAGAACAATCCTAATGACATATTCGGCAAAGACCTCTTTTCATCTAAGAATCTCACTTTTCAGCCGAATATAAACCTCCCCACTCCGGAGAATTATCAGCTTGGTGCAGGAGATGAGATAATCGCAGATATCTGGGGGAACAGCGAACTGACATTCAGGCAGTTCATCTCTCCGGAGGGAAACATAATAGTGCCCAATATCGGGCCAATCTTCCTGAACGGAATGCAGATAAAGGAGGCCTCGGTAAAGATAAGAAGAGCATTCAGCCGGATTTACTCGGACCTCTCCTCTCCCAACCCAGGAACATTCATTAAGGTTACCCTCGGGAACATCAGGAGCATACAGGTAAATATAATGGGAGAAGTTGTACTGCCAGGCACATATACTCTATCTTCATTTGCATCTGTATTTCATGCACTCTACTCTGCCGGAGGGATAAACAATATAGGAAGTCTCAGAGATATAAAGGTTTACCGAAACGGAAAGGTTGTTTCAAATATAGATATATATGAATATCTGCTTAAGGGCAACAACAGCGGCGACATTACCCTGAAAGAGGGAGACATTGTAAAGGTAGAACCATTCAAAAAGAGGGTACAGATAACCGGGATGGTTAAAAGATCAATGGTTTACGAGATGAAGGAGAACGAGACACTCTCTACACTTATCGAATATGCCGGAGGCTTCGAGAGCAGTGCTTATAAGAAAAATTTAATACTTACCCGAAAGGGTGATTCTGAATTGAAAATATACACTGTCGAATCCGGCGATTTCGGCAACTTCCAACTAAACGATGGAGATACTGTTACGGTAGGTAACATTCTTGATAAATACGAGAATAGAGTTGAGATAGAGGGAGCTATTTTCAGGCCTGGCATCTATGCTATAGATTCAGGGCTAAAAACAATTAAAGACTTGGTAAATATGGCAGAAGGCCCCAAAGGGGATGCATTTCTTGCCAGAGTACTCCTCTACAGAGAGAATAGAGACCTATCTACAACAATGGAGTCGATAAATCTGTATAAACTACTTTCGGGAGAGATTCCGGATGTTGCCCTTAAAAAGAATGACCGATTGTATATTCCATCTGCAGATGAACTAAGAAACGAATTATTTATAACTCTCACAGGAGAGGTAAAAAGGCCCGCAAATTACCCTTATGTAAGAAATATGAGCATAGAAGATCTTATCCTGCAAGGTGGAGGTTTATTGGAATCTGCATCAAGGGCAAGAATAGATGTGTCAAGAAGAATCAATAAGCCAATGAGTAAAACAGAATCTACAATACAGAGTGAGGTGTTCAGCTTTTCTCTGGATAAAGGATTTATCATAAGTGGCGACAAGGATTTTGTCCTTCGCCCGTTCGACATTGTAAACATTAGAAGATCACCCGGTTACGAGACCCAGCAAAATGTATATCTCAGAGGAGAGATTATATTCGGAGGAGCATATCCAAAAATAACAAAAGATGAAAAACTCTCCTCGTTCATAAAGAGAGCAGGCGGCTTAACATCATCGGCCTATGCAGAGGGTGCAAGGCTAACCAGAGTGATGAATGCAGACGAAAGGACAATGGCAGAGGCTTCTTTAAAACTATCCAGGCAATCAGAAAAAGACTCAATTTCTGTGGAGAACCTGGCCATCAACCCAACATACAACGTCGGGATAGACCTTGCCAAAGCAATTTCCAACCCCGGAAGCGACAACGATATAGTTCTTAGAGAAGGTGATATTATTAATATTCCAACAATGAACAGCGTAGTTAAAATTTCCGGTGCAGTAATGTATCCGAATGCCGTAACATACGTTAAAGGAATGAAAATCGAAGACTATATAAACAATGCAGGCGGGTATGCTTTCCGCGCAAGGAAGAGCAGGGCATACGTGGTCTATATGAACAACACAGTTTCGAAGGGACTCCATTCACCAATAGAGCCCGGATGTGAAATTATTGTACCAATGAAACCGGAACGGAAAGGTATGAACACAGGGGAGATTGTTGGAATATCTTCATCGTTGGCAACTGTGGTAGCTCTTGTTGTAAATCTTTTTTTGAAGTAGGTGGTATGGAACAGAAAAATTATAAAAAAGAAGAGCAAGAGATAGATCTTGTAGAGATAGTACAAAAGCTATGGAAAAACCGTAAGTTTATTTTAAAGGTAACTGCTGCTTTTGCAGTATTAGGCCTTTTGGTCGCAATATTCTCTTCCAATATTTACACAGCATCCTGCACAATGGTACCACAGACAGGAGAGAAAAAGGCAGGTGGCAATTTAAGCGGGTTGGCAGCAATGGCTGGAATTAATATCGGGAGCCTGAGTTCCGGAGAGGTGCTATCCCCTACCGTCTATCCGAAAATCATGACAAACATCAATTTTCAGAAAGAGTTAATCTATTCTAAATTTCACTTTAAAGAGATAAAAGAGCCAATTACCCTATATGATTTTTATACAGATAAACAGTATCAAAAATTTAATTTATTAGGTACAATCAAAAAATATACAATCGGTTTACCAGGAGTTATTATTAAGGCAATCAAAGGGAATAAAGATGCTGTCACAAATTCCGATACCTCTACTGTTCAATTTCTTACAAAGGAAGAGCAGGAAGTGATTAAGGCTCTTAATGAGAGCCTTACACTTGAAGTCAATGACAAACAGGGTTTTATAACATTAACAACAAATATGTCGGAACCTCTTGCAGTAGCAGAGTTAGCACAAAAAGGGCAGGAGTTACTTCAAAAGTATATCACAGAGTTTAAAGTTGAAAAGGTTGCAAGCAATCTGGAGTTTGTAGAGAGAAGCTACGACGAGGCCAAGAGAAACTTTGAGACGAAACAGGAGGAGTTGGCAAGGTTCAGAGACGCAAATAAAAGTCTTTCATCTGCTATGGCAAGGACTCAGGAAGAGAAGTTGACATCTGAGTATGACCTTCTTTTACAGGTATATACAGAACTGGCAAAGCAGAAAGAGCAGGCAAAGATTGCGGTAACAGAGACTACACCAATACTCACAATAATTTCACCGGTTGTTGTACCTACAGAAAAAACAAAACCTAAAAGAAGTCTGATTTTATTGATCTATATTTTTTTGGGATTGGTTATCGGAGCAGGTATAGTATTTTTTGTACCATATTTAGAGGACAACTTTTTACCAAACATAAAAGATTACAGATTTATTCCAAAAATAAATTGATATCAGAAATTTATTATATAAATTTGTTCTAATAACGAGTAATAAAAGTACTCGAAGTTATGTTGGAAAGTCTGATAACCTCTAAAACAAGAATAAAGCTGATGGTAAAATTCTTTATTAACAGCAATACTACTGCATACCTTCGCAACCTATCCACAGAGTTTGGGGAGAGTACCAATGCTATAAGACAGGAGCTTAACCGTTTTGAAAAGGCAAAATTACTGGAATCAAAGATTGAACAGAACAAGAAGGTTTATCAGGCAAATACAAAACACCCCTATTTCAAAGATATGCACCACTTGCTTCTTAAATATGTGGGCATAGAAGAGATCGTGGACAGTGTTGTAAGGCAGATAGGAGAGTTGGAGAAAGGGTACATAATCAACGACTTTGCTCAGGGAAACCCGGGCAATGTTTTAGATCTCCTTTTTGTTGGGAATAATTTTGACTACAATTACCTTAACACACTTGTGAGAAAAGCAGAAGAGAGCGTTTCGTTCAAGATACGGTACATAGCTGTAACACCCGACGAAGCTGCACAATATATCCCCGACAAGACCAAAACCCTTCTGGTATGGTCTGCCGGGGATAATTTTTAAATTCGCAGAAATCCTGCGATTATTTTTGAAGTCACGCCGAATGGGAGTGACCGGGATTTTTCGTAAATCTAATCCAGTAAAACGAAAGCTGTTTTCAATAGCAGAAAGCACCTGATTCGCCGTGACATCCCGTTGGAAAAATACATCGAAACCAGCCAGGTCGTCATTATTTCCGGAATCCGCCGATGTGGCAAATCTTCATTATAATTTATATGTCCATTTTTAAAGAAAAGACATTACTCATTACCGGCGGAACCGGTTCTTTCGGAAATGCCGTATTGCGCCGTTTTCTTGATTCCGACATCAAGGAGATCAGGATCTTCAGCCGTGATGAGAAAAAGCAGGATGACATGCGGCACCGTCTGCAGAATCCTAAAGTTAAGTTCTATATAGGAGATGTACGCAGTCGTCAATCGGTAGACAACGCCATGCATGGTGTTGATTACATCTTCTCCGCTGCAGCCCTCAAACAGGTTCCGAGCTGCGAGTTCTTCCCGATGGAAGCTGTACATACCAATGTGGAAGGCACCAACAATGTGCTTGAATCGGCCATTACCTATGGAGTTAAGAATGTTGTAGTCCTCTCCACAGACAAGGCAGCCTACCCCATCAACGCCATGGGCATCAGCAAGGCCATGATGGAAAAGGTGGTTATCGCCAAAGGCCGGCAATTAGGGCAAGGAGCTGCAACCACCATCTGCTGTACACGTTACGGCAATGTGATGGCATCCCGAGGTTCTGTTATCCCTCTCTGGGTAGATCAAATAAGGAGCGGTAAGCCAATCACTATCACCGATCCCAACATGACCCGTTTCATGATGACCCTTGACGATGCAGTTGACCTTGTGATGTACGCCTTTGAACATGGCAAAAATGGAGACCTATTCATTCAGAAAGCCCCTGCAGCCACACTCGATATATTGGCTACCGCCCTTAAAGAGCTATATCACTCCAATACAGAAATTAAAGTTATTGGAACACGCCACGGCGAGAAACTCTACGAGACCCTTGTTACCCGCGAGGAGATGGCAAAGGCAGTAGATCTGGGTAATTATTACCGTATCCCCTGCGATACACGCGATTTGAACTATGACAAGTTCTTTGTGGAAGGTGATGAAGAGGTCTCCAAGATTGAAGACTATCATTCCCATAACACTACCCGTCTCGATGTCGAAGGAATGAAAGAACTGCTTCTAAAACTTCGCTTCGTCCGCGAAGACCTTGGTTTGCAGAAAAAGTCACAAACAAAGGAAATCAGAAGCGAATAGAAATAAGAAGCAAATAGACTAATGAATATACTCGTTACCGGAGCCAAAGGTTTTGTGGGAAAAAATCTCTGCTCTGAGCTAAAAAACATAAAAGAGGGCAAAGACAAATCGTTCGGAGAGCTTAAGGTGGATAAAATCTTCGAGTTTGATATCGATACCGATCCCTCATTGCTCGATGAATACTGCAGAAAGGCACACTTTGTCTTCAACCTGGCAGGTGTCAACCGCCCGAATGAGCAAAAAGAGTTCATGACCGGCAATTTCGGTTTTGCCAGTTCGCTGCTTGATACCTTGAAAAAGCACAAAAACAGTTGTCCAGTAATGATTAGCTCCTCCACTCAAACAGCCCTTGATAATCCCTACGGACAATCCAAGAAAGCCGCCGAAGAGCTCATGTTCCGGTATTCAAAGGAGACCGGAGCCAAAGTACTTGTTTACCGCTTTCCAAACCTTTTCGGCAAGTGGTGCCGCCCCAACTACAACAGTGCTGTAGCCACTTTCTGCCATAACATAGCCCATGACCTGCCTATTACCATAAGCAACCGTAAGGCTCAGTTGAGCCTTGTATATATTGATGATCTTGTTACCGAGATGATTTGCGCCCTGCAAGGAGAGGAACACTGTAATGAAAACTACTGCTACGTACCTACTCTGCATGTCACCACCCTTGGGCAAATTGTTGACTTGCTCTATTCATTCAAAGAGAGCCGCAAAACATTAGAGGTGCCGGATATGAGTGATGAGTTTGCTAAGAAGCTATACTCTACCTACCTCTCCTACCTGCCGGAAGATCAGTTCTCCTACCCTCTTAAGATGAACGTGGATGAAAGAGGAAGTTTCACAGAGATTATCCGCACTCCCGACCGCGGACAATTCTCAGTAAATATCAGCAAGCCACATATCACCAAAGGCAACCACTGGCACCATACCAAGAACGAGAAGTTCGTTGTGGTGAGCGGTAAAGGAGTAATACGTTTCAGAAAGATAGGCGATCCAGATGCTAAAATTATAGAATACTACGTCTGTGGTGACAAAATCGAGGTGGCGGATATACCGGCAGGTTACACTCATAATATAGAAAATCTCGGAGAGACCGATATGGTTACCTTCATGTGGGCTAATGAGGTGTTTAAGCCAGAGAGGCCGGATACTTACTCTGAGAGGGTCTAAAGTCTAAGGACTAAAGATTGATTTATGACCTACGACCTTTCCGGTAAAAGCAAAATAAAATATGAACGTTGACAGAATAGCACAATTGATAAGTCAAGGCGAAAAACGCACATATTGTTTGGTTTCCGTTGAAATATTCAAGTGTATTTGAAACATTATTACCTTTACAGGAAATATTAAAGCATGATTGAAACATTCGATTCAATAAGAAAATACAACTTCTGGAGCGGTAATGTTGTTGAGACGGGTTTTGAACGGACCGCTTACACGAATAAGATTATTCAATACA
>JBAYMP010000013.1:0-45916 GCA_041663505.1 Bacteroidales bacterium
AAACAATCTCACTCTTTATCTTGCTGGTTAAGTTCTTCCTTTTTTCCATAACAGAGCAAATTTAATCACTTTTTTTTGCTCGGTTTATTTACGGGCTAATATAAATACTGGCGCAGGTTTTAGTAATTATTTATGCAAAAAATCGTTGGAAAACTTAAAAATAGGAGTGAAAATATTTTGATTATTAAATATATATGTTTATTTTTACTTCCGATAATTCATTATTTTATAACTAAAAATTTAGAAATTATGAAAACAATGAATTTTGAACAAATGGAAAATGTTTCTGGCGGTGGTAAATTTTGAGATAGCTTTTGCGCTGCCAACAGTATTGTAGGATTAGTGGTAGCAGTTACGGCAACTGCTCTGACAGCCGGTGCAGCATCATTTTTGTTGGCAGGACAGGCAACATGTATAGTGTATTCTGCTGCCAAAGCAGTTTACGAGTAACAAATATCTTCTATTTTTATTGAGTTTTGTTGTATGAAAGATATTCAAAAATCCTCTATTATATGGATTGCCGTTTTTGTAATATTGTTTATTATCTTTTTATTGACAGATATATCACGTTATTATGAGGCAATACCGACATGGATTAGAATTGTTATTTCCAGTGCATTGGCTATATATTTTACTGTTTATATCATTAAGCTGCGTAGGCATAAAAACAATGAGTAATAATATTATGCATGAGGTAGTTATATAATACTGGAATTACTAACTTAGTCCGCACACAGAGTTAAGCATAAAAACTTAATTTTGTAAAAATGAGAAAACAAAGGACATATTATGACAAGTCATTCAAGGAGAATGCGGTCAAGTTGAGTTATGAACGCAAAAATGTATCGGGACTTGCGCATGGGCTGGGATTAGAACCGATGTTGCTTTACAAGTGGCGCAAGGAGTTACAGGACAATGGATCACTAAGCTTCCCGGGCAACGGGGCTTGGAATTAAAGTTGGATGCGCTACTGGCGGTGCTTTAGCTGTCATTAATAAAGTCATATAATAACAATGAAAATTAAAATTAAACGCCCCTTTTATTTGTCTACATTTTTTTGGAAATACAAAGTGGAAATAAATAATAATATCTTTATTATAAAAGATGTTGGGGAAACTTTTGTGGAATTAGAGGATAGTTCTAATTTAAATATTAAAGTAAGCTACAATAATTATTTTTCATCTCATCTTACAATTGATAATGTTAGTAAGTGTCCAGAAATTGAAGTACAAAGTAGTGTTAGTAATCTATCCGCTATTATTTGCTTGTTGGCAATGGTTGCAATATTAATAATTTCTCTATATACAGGAAATAATTTATACTTATATATTGGGATTGTTATATATTCTATACTTGGTTTAATTTTTTTTGATCTCTTCAGAAAGAAGTTTTTTAGAATTGTTTGTGTATAATAATGCAGCTTTACTATAATACTACAGTAAAAGGAATCGCGGAACGAAAGAAGAAAAACATCTTCAAGTCAGTATGAAGTGGCTGTATAATGAACCTAAACTCCGGTGGTTTCTGTTTCTTGGGGCAGCCACTTTGTTTTTTGTATGGTATCAGCAGACTTTTTTTATTTCGGATACTTTATATTACAACACCTACGGCGATCAGCTTTCCATCGAGACGATTGACTCATTAATTGGTGATGCTAAAAAATATGCATGGCTCGGATACGTTTCTGCCCCCTTTGTTCTTCTTATAAGAATCACTTTTACCACATTGTGTTTTTACACAGCACTCTTTTTCAAGAATGTTGAATCTAAATTCTGTTTTTGTTTCAATATAGCCCTTAAGGCAGATGTTTCATTTGTATTTTTAGGACTGTTTAACATTATATATCATTTGGCAGTGCCGGCGGAGAACTTGGTAGATCTTTCCGGAAACCCGCTCTCTTTGATATATTATATGGATATAGAAAGTATTCCCAGGTATTTATTATACCCTATAGGACTGATTAACCTGTTCGAATTTCTCTATTGGGGATTACTCATTTCGTTGGTTAAGTACAGGTATAAGTTTACAGGATCTAAGAGCTTTAACTTCGTGCTTTCATCTTATGGAGCTGGTTTATTGTTGATTACCTTGGTATTTACCCTTATTATGATGTAGATATGAATAAGAGACTGGTTGCAAGGGTTATTGTTTTTGTATTATTTGCTGCGGTAATAATATTAATTGGTTTAAAAATATATAATAGGAAAACAATTGCTGAGCATACTAAGATATTCCCTGAACATAATTTTCTTACTATTGATGAAGAGCCATTTAATACCGGCACGGTAAACGCAAATAATTTTATTGTTATCTTTTATTCTCCCGGTTGCACTTTTTGCGAACACGAAGGAGCTGAATTATCAAGGAACTCAAAAGAGTTTGCCAATTCAAAAATTATATTTATAACGGCAGATATTGCAGATAGCGCAAGAGCATACAGTAAGCGATTTGGTATAGATACTATTACAAATTTTTATTCTTTGGTTGATACAAGCTATCAAGCGGTACGAAAATTTGGAATTAGGACAATTCCAACAACTCTAATCTACGACAGAGATAGAAAGCTTATTAAGGCTTTTGAAGGCGAGGTAAATGCAAAAAAAATACTTAAAACAATTCGAGAGAATGAGTGAACTTAAAGGGATATTACAGTTAAAAAAAGTAGAAAAGGCCTTTGTTAAGCAAAACAACCAATCTTGGTGCGGTCTTTCCTGCCTCTCTATGTTATGTCGGTATTATGGTGGAGATATGCCTCAGGAAAAACTTGTAAAAATTAGTGGAACCAATGTAAGCGGCACGACACTTTTGGGGCTATATCAGGCGGCAAACACAATAGGATTGGAGGCTGAGGGTCTGGAGGGAAATATCGAAGAACTCTCTAAACTGGATAATCCTGCAATTTTGCACTTCACATTAGAAGACGGGCTGTTGCACTATGTAGTATATTTTGGGAAATCCGGAGATAAATTCATTCTGGCAGATCCTGCTAAAGGAATTTCATACATAGACTATGGAACATTGGATAAGCTATGGAAAAGCAAAACTCTTCTATCAGTAAAAAAAGGAGAAAGCTTTAAAGAGGTAAAGGATATAAGCAAGGCCAAATATGAGTGGCTTAAATCATTGCTTAAACCGGATTTTCAAATATTGTCGGTTGTCCTTATTTTAAGTATAGTCGTTTCGGTACTTGGCATCACGCTGGCACTCTTTTCTCAAAAGCTTGTAGATGATATATTGCCGTCAAAAGACTTTAACCGTTTAATTCTTGGGACAGCTATTCTGACAGCTTTATTATTAGCAAAAAATTTTATCGGCTATTTAAGGACTATTCTCTCTGCAAGGCAAATAAAGGAGTTTTCTAATCGTATAGTAGGACAATTCTACAGCATTATTTTATATCTGCCCAAAGTGTTTTTTGACAGTTTAAAGACGGGAGAGGTAACTGCAAGATTAAATGATGCTTCCCGTATACAAAGGACAATCAGTTATATATTCGGCACATTTATCATTGATGTTTTAACAATTATTGTTGTTGCTGTATTTCTGTTTATATATTGGTGGCCGACAGGGTTAATAACTATAATTGGCTCTCTTTTGTTTGCCTATGTTTTTCTTAAAAACGCCAAAAAGATAATTGAGGGGCAGAAGGGAGTGATGGTTAACTATGCGCAATCGGAGTCGTATTTCTTCGATTCGGTGCAGGGAATAGATGTAATTAAATCATACGGTAAAGAGCGCATATTCTCAAATACAGGGAAAAGAATCTACTCAGTTTTCCAGAACTCGATATTTGATTTGACTATCCTCAATAACAAGATAGGGCTATGGGCACAGAACATTGCCGTTATATTAATTATTTCAGTAATTTCCATTGGGTCTTACGGTGTCATTTCCGAGAGAATAAGCTTGGGAGTGCTAATGGCAATTATGACATTCAGCGGCACACTCCTTGGTTCAATGGCTTCTCTTATGGGAGCCTATTTCACCTATCAAGAGGCAAAGGTGGCATATAACCGTTTATACGAGTTTATAAGTATAGAGGGTGAAGAAAATGCTGTGGATAAAGTGGATACTAAACATTATACAGATGAGTTCTTGTCTATGGATACTTTGGAGCTAAAGAATGCCTCTTTCAGATATGTGGGTCGTCCTTTGGTGTTAAAAAATATAAACTTCCTCGCAAAAAAGGGCGAGACACTTGCTATTGTTGGAGATATTGGCTGTGGGAAAAGCACTTTACTAAGCCTTATTCTGAGACTATATTGGTTGGAAGCTGGAGATATTTTGGCAAACGACAAATCGATAAGTCAATTTAGCTTAACCCAGTGGAGGGCGCAGGTTGGGCTAATGCCTCAAGATATCAAATTATTCAATGCTACTTTAATTGAGAATATTTGTTTGGAGGCTACTGAGGAGAATATTAAAAAAGCAATTGAGTTATGTGAGAAATTGGGAATGTCGGAGTATTTTAACATTTTGCCGCTCTCTTATTTGACCAGAGTAGGGGAAGATGGTATAAACCTCTCCGGAGGACAGAGACAGTTGGTGGGTTTGTGCAGGGCTTTGTTTAAAGATCCTAAAGTCCTCCTTTTGGATGAGCCAACAAACAACATGGACAAAAAAAACACCTCTCTGTTATGGGAGATCATTGAGAGGGAAAAGAGAAACAGGATATGTATTATTGTAACACATGACGAACTACTGGCGAAAAAAGCAGATTGTTGTGTAATACTTTAATTTGAACATGGGGAACGCAAATTGTGTGCACAAATAGGGAAAGGATGCAATACTGAATAGACGCTTGCAAAGAAGCTTGGTACGTTATTGATTGTGTAATTGTCTAAATGAACGTTGCAGCAGAGCATTTGGGTAAATGCGGTGCACTGTTCATGCCGGCAATTACACACCAAACATATAATAAAATGATGAGGTCACACAATATGCGTCCCCGTGTGATTATTTACCGCTCATACCTAACTTTTCGAGCAGTGCTTGGGGCTTAGGATCACGACCCCTGAAGTTACGGTAGAGAATATCTGCATCCATCAGGTTTCCTTTGGTAAGTATGTTATTTTTAAATGCGTTGGCAGCCTCTTTGTTGAAAATGCCCTTCTCCTTGAAAAGTGAGAATGCATCGGCCTCAAGAACCTCTGCCCATTTATAGCTGTAGTACCCTGCAGAGTAGCCACCTGAAAAGATGTGACTGAAAGAGGGTGAGAAGCAGGTAGAATCTACAAGCGGCAGGATCTGCGTAGATTTTGTTGCTTCGCGTTCAAAATCGATAACACTTTTATTTGTCATACTGCTCAAAGAGTGCCAAGCCATGTCATTTATGCCAAATGAGAGCTGTCTAACACAGGTGTAGCCACTCATGTAGTTTTTAGCCTTGATTATCTTTTGGATAAGCTCTTGCGGAATTGCTTCTCCGGTTTTGTAATGTTTCGCAAATGAAGAAAGAAACTCACTTTCAGTTGCCCAGTTTTCCATAATCTGGGAAGGAAGTTCCACAAAATCACGTGCAACATTTGTCCCTGTAAGAGATGGATATTTACCTTGAGCCATCATACCGTGAAGCGCGTGGCCAAATTCGTGCAGAAATGTAGTTACTTCATAAAAAGTAAGTAAGGATGGAGTAGTTTCGGTTGGCTTTGTAAAGTTGAGAGTCAAAGTTACAAATGGTCTCATCTCCTCTCCTTTGTATATGTACTCTTCTCTGAATGTGGTCATCCAGGCACCGCCTCTCTTGCTTGCACGTGGAAAATAATCTACATAAAGTAGAGACAGGAATTTGCCGTCTTTGTCAAAGACTTCAAAAGCTTTTACATCTGGATGATAAACAGGAATTGAACTGTTTTCTTTGAATTTGAGACCATAGAGAGTGTCTGCCAGATGGAAAACGGCTTTTTCCACATTCTCCAGTTTGAAGTAAGGCTTAAGAAGCTCATCATTAAGAGCAAACTTTTCATTTTTATATTTTTCCGAATAATAACTGAAATCCCAAGGCATCAGTTTGCCGGTAAAACCGTTTGAATTAGCATACTTTTGAACATCTGCGAGATCTTTCTTAGCGTAAGGCAACGATTTTGTAAGCAGATCCTGGAGAAAATTATTAACGGTTGCAGGATTCTTGGCCATATTGTTGGAAAGAACATAATCTGCGTGAGTGGCATATCCTAAAAGTTTAGCTCTTTCAAGTCTAAGATCCACTATCTTTTTTATATTCTCCTGATTGTCGAACTCATCATTGAAAGATTTGCTGTTATACGCCTTCCACATCTTCTCTTTAAGATTGCGGTTTTCGCTATACTGCATAAAAGGTCCAAAGCTTGGAGCCTGAAGTGTGTACACCCACCCCTCCATCGATCTCTCTTTTGCTTCAGCGACACCTGCTTCAATAACAAATTGCGGAAGACCTTTCAGTTGAGAACTGTCGGTAATATGCAAAACGAATTTGTTGGTTGCAGCCAGTACATTCTGACTAAACTTAAGGCCTAACCTGGAAAGTTCCGTATTAATCTCTCGGAATTTAGCCTTGTCTTTAGCAGAGAGATTTGCTCCATTTCTTGTAAAGCCCTTGTAGGTTTCTTCCAGAAGTCTCCTCTGTTCAGCATCCAGTTTTAATGAATCTTTGGTAGTGTAAACAGTTTTTATTCTTTCGAATAACTTCTCATTGAGCATTATGTCATTTGAGTACTCAGTAAGGATCGGAGAAATCTCAAGAGCTATGCTCTGCATTACTGAATCAGTATTTGATTCGTTCAAAGCAAAGAAGATAGCACTTATATTTGCAAGTTCTCTTCCGGAAAATTCCAAAGCTTCCACACTGTTTTCAAAAGTGGGGGCATCCGAATTGTTTACAATAGAATCTACCTGAGCTCTCGCCTGAGCAATGGCGGCCTCAAAAGCAGGTTTGAAGTGTTCATTTTTTATTTTGTCAAAAGCAGGTGCACCATATGCATTCTTTGATGGTGTCAAAAGTGGGTTATCAGCCATTTTAGTTTTACAGGATTGAAAAATTATTAGAGATAACCCAACAATTACTACTCCAAGTTTGTTCATTCGTCTATTTTAGAGAGTTTGGATTACTAAATATTTTGTTTGTTCCCAGAATGCCTTAGGATCTGAAATTTTGAGAATCTTCATACCATTCTGATCCACCTCAAGTGAATAGGTTCCTGTAGGATGAACAGACAAAACTTTAGCTTTTTTAGCATTGAGATTGATTTCACTAACCTCTCTTATGTCGATCTTTATAAATGAAGACTGTTCTGCCTGGTAAGAAATTTTGGCAGACCTGAACAACCCGCCTTTTGACATTACATTTGCAGCTATCAGTTCTGATTTTGTCCCGACTATGTAAAAGGCAGTGTTAATCTGTATATCTTGTGTAGAGATCGTAGCTTTCTGAGCAGAAGACTCCTGGCTTAGAGTGGTGACATCGCTTCTCAAGTTGGATACGGTTTCGTCAAGAGTGACAATTTGTTGAGTCTTAACCTTTAACTGAGTGTCTTTCTCTGCAAGTTGTCTGCTTAGATCGTCAATAAGCTGAGATTTGGCTTCCAACTCCTGAGTCAAAGCTGCCAAGCGCTTCTTGAACTGAGAAGACTGTATCCTATTGTCGTTTTGCAGCTTGTCAATTTGTTTCTTGTAATTTGTGATAGCCTCACCAATTGCAGCAACGTCAGATTTGAGTCTTTCCCTTGAAGTTGCCTGGACTTCGGCGCCACCGGTCTGTGATTGCAGAACAAGAATGTTTTCTGCTTCACGGATAGATTTAAGGCCATTTTCAACTTCGTTAAGAGTTGCAAATACCTCTTCAAATTCTGCACTTTTTGCAGTTGAAGAGACTGATAGAGAGTCCAGTTGAGCTTGAAGAGCTTTGTATTTTTTTGAGCTCTCCACGCAAGAAGTTAATGATATGGCAAATATTGCCAGTGCTGAAAAAATTAAAATTCTTTTCATTGTATTGATTATTAATTTATTAGTTACGAAATTAGTTAAAAAATTTGCCTCAAATGTATATATTATTTTAATTATATAGCAATTAATTTTTCCGAGTTATACATATAAAGCCCTTTTTGGGGTAGAAATAACCGAAGTCATAACAAAAATAACACTTTTCCACACTTGGTTTTTTCTCTAAAGATGTAAAATATGAGAAGTTAAAGCCCAATTCCGCCAACCTCTCTTTAGAACATTCACAAATTTTATTGTCAACAAGCCCCTTCAATACTTTATGATTTCTTGCTAATATACAGTTTATTTTTTTAATTTCTATGTTTTCTTCTCTGGAAACCCTGTTGTGCCAGGCATTTCTGCATCCCTCTGAGCAGAATTTTTTATCAATTCTACCCATAAGATTTGCTCCGCACTCTTTGCAATATCCCATTTTTTTCTTTCAAATTTAAACATATCTGCAACTGGATCCTATATGGTTATTATTAAATATCTTATTCAAACATTTATTTGTCTGAAACTAAATTTTGTTTTGGTAAACATATCAAAATGACTATAAGTGTTTAATTGAGCCTTTTAGAAAAATGCTTTTCTATTTTCGCATTGTATTAATCAAAAACACTTTATTAGTTATGGAAAAGTCATTAAATCGCGTGGAGCTCAGAGGAAATGTAGGTTTCGACCCAAAAATTTCTTCTCTGGAAGATGGTGGATTGGTAATGAGACTATCGCTGGCAACAAATGAAACATTTAAAAACAGAAAAGGGGAGTGGCAGGAGGAGACAATCTGGCATAGTATCGTAGCCTGGAACACTAAAGGAATGCCAGATTTTACTCAGATAAAAAAGGGCAGTTTCCTCTCAGTTCTCGGGAAAATAAAGCCGGTACAGTATCAGACAAAAACGGGGGTAGACAAACAGACTTACGAGATTATTGCATATAATATCAAGCAATTGGATACTAATAAGCAAGAATAAAAAATAATATGTATTTTTACGCACAAAAATGCGTAAGATGCAAGAGTTTATTTTATACAACACCCTGTCAAGAAAGAAAGAAGTTTTCAAACCCATTCACCCGAAAATGGTTGGCCTATATGTCTGCGGACCCACTGTTTATGGAGATGCACACCTTGGTCATGCCAGGCCGGGGGTTATATACGATGTTCTGGTAAGACTTTTCAGGCATCTTGGATATAAAGTGCGCTATGTCAGAAATATTACTGATGTAGGACACCTGGAAAATGATTCAGACAACGGAGAAGATAAGATTGCCCGTAAGGCAAGGCTTGAACAACTGGAGCCGATGGAGGTTGTCCAATACTATACTATAAGGTATCACGAGGCAATGAAGCTGCTGAATACGCTGCCTCCAAGCATTGAGCCAAGAGCATCTGGGCACATTATTGAACAGATCTCATTAGTCAAAGAGATATTGGACAAGAGATTTGCTTACGAAAGTAATGGTTCGGTCTATTTCGATGTTGAGGCATACAACAAAATCTATTCTTATGGTGTTTTGTCGGGAAGGTTTCTGGAAGATCTCCAGTCAAACTCGA
Organism: Bacteroidales bacterium; assembly: GCA_041663505.1. Taxonomy (GTDB): domain Bacteria; phylum Bacteroidota; class Bacteroidia; order Bacteroidales; family UBA932; genus Bact-08. Next base: position 9,515 of record JBAYMP010000013.1, read on the forward strand.
GAATACTAGAAGGACAGGCAGATAAGAGATCTTCGTTTGACTTTGCCCTTTGGAAGAAAGCTGCGCCTGAGCATATTATGAAATGGCCCTCACCATGGAGTGAAGGTTTTCCTGGGTGGCACCTTGAGTGTTCTGCGATGAGTGCAAAATATCTTGGAGAAAGCTTTGATATTCACGGTGGCGGAATGGATCTGCTGTTCCCTCATCACGAATGTGAACTGGCCCAAAATACAGCAGCGAGAGGCAAGGGAGGGGTACAATATTGGATGCACAATAATATGATAACCATAAATGGTCAGAAGATGGGTAAATCGCTGGGTAATTTTATTACCCTGGAGGAGTTGTTTACTGGTACACACAAGATTTTGACTCAGGCCTATACACCAATGACTATCAGATTTTTTATTCTTCAGGCGCACTATAGAAGTACGCTGGACTTTAGCAATGAGGCACTGCAGGCTTCCGAGAAGGGGCTTAAGAGAATGATTCAGGCATCAAAAGATGTCTGCAATCTTGTACCTACACCTGGAGCAGAATCTTTAGCGGAGATAAAAGAACGTAAGGAAAGTATCTATTCTGCCCTTTGTGACGACCTTAACACCCCGGTTGCATTGGCCAATCTATTTGAAGCCGTGAGGATAATAAATCAGGTCAAGGATAAGCAGATAAAAATTAATCCGGAGGATAAAGATACTCTTGTCCGGCTTTTTAAAGATATTGTAACGGATGTGCTCGGTCTTGCGGATGAGACTGTACAGCCGGGCTCAGCAGATATGTTGGATGGTGTAATTAAACTAATTCTGGATATAAGGAGAGAAGCCAAGGCTAACAAAGACTTTGCCGCCAGTGACCGGATAAGAGAGAAGCTGAAAGCTTTTGGTATTGAAATTAAGGATACCAAAGAGGGAACAGAATGGAACCTGTGATATTTCTTCATAGATAATAGATATAATTGTAAACAAAAATTTTTATTACTTTTGTCCAGGTCCAATTTATGCTATAGTGGGAACAAAGGGAACCATATTTTCTTTAATCGTTCTTTCAGCTTACCTCATCTCAACCATAGGTGTAGGAAGGTATTCCTGTTTCTGTGACCATGCTTCAAAAATTACATTTTTCGGAATCAGCTCCGAGTGCACTTGTGTAGAGGAGATTCATAAGAAAGATCCCAACCACCACTGCCCTTGTTGTGGCGCACACCTTATATCAAAAGAGCCAAATATGAACGATTGCTGCTCCCTTAAATATTTCTTTCTGGATTCAGACCAGGATTCATATACTGATTCTTATTCGTACACTATATCTGTATCTAATTCTCTGGTTATTAAACCAGTAGAATTTCTGAATGCATTTACACAGCCTGTAATTACACCAAAGATCAAAACATTCCAGGCGCTGTTCCACCAGGTCACGGAATCGTTATTTGAAAAATACCTACAGTTAATTTTATGATATTACAGCGGAGATGATATTTTTCGTCACTCTGTTTCCTTGTGATTTTCGTGAACATATGATTTGCGAAAACTTTAGTATTAGGGGTTAACCACAAAACAATTATTTTTATATGATAAAAACATTCAAAACATTATTTATAGTTTCCTTGCTCTCGCTTCTGGCAAACTTTACAAATGCGGCTCCTGTAAAAAGAGCAGTGGCAATAGTCGTGGACAGAGTTACCTATGAAAATTGTCGTCAACAAATCGAATCATACTCACAATCAATTTCTGATGAGGGACTCAACCCCTTTGTCATAGTTGACAAGTGGGGAGTGCCAGATTCAATAAAGACACTCCTTTTAAGATTCTATCAAAATCAAAATCTGGAAGGTGCCGTTTTTATAGGCGACATTCCTGTTCCTATGATCAGGGACGCCCACCATCTCGCAACAGCCTTCAAGATGGATCCTAAAAGACCATGGACAGACTCATCAATACCCTCCGACAGATTTTATGATGATTTTGATCTCAGATTCAACTACCTCAAAAATGATACGGAACATCCTCTGTACTTCTACTACTCTTTGGCCGGAGACGGACCGCAAGAGATAGAGTGCGATATTTACAGTGCAAGGATAAAAGCTCCGGCAACTCCGGGGAGGACGAAGTATCAGCTTATTTCGGAATATCTGCAAAAAGTTGTTAAAGAAAAGGCAAACAGACATCAGATGAGTCAGATAAGTTATTTCGCAGGCCACGGATACAACTCAGACTGTATGGTTGCAAGAATTGATGAGAAGTATTCACTGATGGAGCAGTTCCCTTTCCTGAGCGAACCGCAGAGATCAATAAACTATATCGACTATACTTATGACGATAATGTAAAATACAGACTTTTGGCAGAATTAGCGCGGAAAGACCTGGATCTGGCAATACTGCATCATCACGGGTCGGAGGACGGACAGATGATGAACGGTTCTCCAATCACTTCCAATACCGAGGTCTGGTTGGATCAGGCAAGAAAATTCTTCAGGGGAAAGATAAGGGGAGCAAAAGATACAACAGCTTCCAAACAGTATTACATAGATAACTATAATGTACCCGCATCCTGGGTAAACAACGCCTTTGATCCTGCGGTTATGAAAAAGGACAGCCTTGAAGATGCAGCGCTCGATATCAATATACCGGATCTTTACGAATACGAACCTGGAGCAAAAATCATACTTTTTGATGCTTGTTTTAACGGATCGTTCCATCTGGACGATTATATCAGCGGCCACTATATCTTTAACCCAGGCTCGACAATCGTGGTAAAAGCCAATTCCGTAAACACTCTTCAGGATACCTGGACCAATCAGCTTCTGGGCCTTCTTAACCTGGGCGTATCGGTTGGCAACTGGGCCAAGGGTCAACAAACCCTCGAATCGCATCTGATTGGCGATCCTACCTATATGTTCACCAACAGTTCGATGGATAAAATAGATCTTAACCAGGCTATTACTCTTAAAAAGGGAGATGTAAAGTTCTGGAGAAAACAAATAGAAAATTCAAATCCTGAGATAAAATCTCTTGCCATGAAAATGCTCTATTCAAACAAAGCCATCACAACAGATGAACTATTGTCGATCCAAAAAGAAGAGAAGAGGGCCACCGTGAGACTTCAGGCATTTAATCTTATCAAGAACTTTTCCGACAACAATTTTGTCAGCTCAATAAAGTTGGGTCTGTATGACAACTATGAACTTATCAGAAGATTAAGCTCTCTTTATGCAGCAAAGAACGGCTCTCCTGAACTTATTGACGATGTCTTTACACTGTGGTTCCAGCCAGGTGTCAGCGAACGTGTGGAGTTCCAGCTAAAGGGAGCAGCCGAAATTTATGGCAAGGATGAGGTCTGTGTTGCATTTGAAAAAGCGTTGAAAGGTAAGGAGGGCAAATGGTACGATGAATGCAGAAAACAGCTTAAGACGCTAAAGTCTGCAATGGAGAACAGAGATGTCGAGTATGCAAACCTGCTCAATCCCAAAACTACAGCAAAAGAGATGAAATTTACAATATCTGCTTTAAGAAACAGTTGCGAAGCCACACATCTTGATGTTCTGTTTAAATTTTTTAAAGAAACAGATAATCAAGAACTTAGAAATCAACTTGCAGAGGCATTCGGATGGTACAAATACTCATACAAAAAGAATGAAATTATTCAGTTTTGTGAGGAACAGCTAAAAACGGAGAAGGATGATCTCGTTAAAAATGAGCTAATAAAAACTATAAACAGACTTAAATAAATATAACCCCAATTAATTTTACGACTATGAAGAAACCCAAAATTCGAACTACTTTTGCGTTGTTTCTCCTTATTTGCCTGAGCGTGCAGTTAAGTGCACAATCTGAGCAAACCAGCAATTACGCAGCCTTCAGGGGCGTAGTAACTGAGAAAGGATCTCAGTCCATACCGGTAGAATTTGCTACAGTGCAGGTATTACCTCAAGGTTCGGTAACAACAACAAATCCAAAAGGGGAGTTCTCCTTTGAAAGATTGGCTCCCGGAAAAGTAAGTGTCAAAATTCAATTTCTCGGAATGGAGGATCTGGATACCACTCTTGTACTGGTTGCAGGAAAAGTAACAAAGGAGCATTTCTATATGACATCCAGTTCATTCAGGCTTACAGAGGTATCGGTAGTGGCAAAAGAGAGCAAAGCCGGACAAGCTACAGCATCAAACATCTCAAGACAGGCTATGGACCACCTTCAGGCAACCTCTGTTGCCGATCTGATGCAACTGTTGCCTGGCGGACAGATTGTCAATCCAAGTTTTGAAAATGCAACATCTTTCAGCATTAGAAATATCTCAGGTTCTGTTGGTAAAAAAGGTTCGGCTGGTACAGAGATGAACTCATTAGGTACTGCTATATATGTAGATGGTTCCCCACTATCCAATAATGCAAATCTCCAGACATTAAGTCCGGCAATCTCTGGTTCTGGCTTTGACTTTAGCGAGTATAACGGAGGAACGGCACCCAACTTTGGTGTCGACCTTAGAATGTTGTCTACAGATAACATTGAATCGGTAGAGGTAATCCGAGGTATTCCTTCTGTTGAGTATGGCGACCTCACCTCCGGAGCTGTAATTATCAGATCTAAAGCTGGTAAAGAGCCACTGAATATCCGTTTCAAAACAGACCCGAGTATATATCAGGTATCTGTTGGTAAGGGCTTTAACCTTGGAGGAAAAAAGGGGAATCTGAATATAAGCGGCGATTATGCATACAGCGTAAAAGAACCAACCGAATCATACGCATATTATCAGAGAGCAACAGCAAAGCTACTATACTCAAATTTGTTTAAAAACCTGTCTTCAACCACTTCGTTTGATTTCGCTCTTGGAAAGGACACACGTGAACTTAACCCAGATGACCAGAGGAATCAGACTTCTTCCGGAGCTAAAGATATAGAATTGAGGCTTAACACAACAGGAACCTGGAACATAAACAAGGGGTGGCTCAATAATATCAAATACTCCCTTTCCGGCACTTACAAAGACAAACATTCGTATAAAGAGGAACTCTTGAGCAATGCCTTCGCAGCATACTCAATGGCTACTACAGACGGTGCAATTTTAAGCAACAAGGCAGGACAAAAAGTCTATGATGCGGCCGGTAAAGAAATTACCAACATACCTTCAAGCGAAAGCAGCCACTATGCTACATATCTTCCTAACGAATATTTCAGCAGATACGACATCTATGGTAAGGAGGTGAATGTTTTTGCAAAAGTAAATGCAACCTTCTCCAAGAGGTTGGGCAACATAAACAACAGAATTATTGTTGGTGCGGATTTTAAGACAGATGGCAACCTTGGTGACGGCAAGAAATACGATCTTACTAACCCACCATTACGGTCAAGTTATAATGCATCTTCAAGGCCAAGAGAATATTCTGATATTCCATTTATAACACAATTTGGTATGTATGCAGAGGAGAACTTCAACTGGCAGATAGAGGAGAGGGAACTCAACCTGCAAGGCGGTGCCAGGTTTGACAATGTATCGGATAAAAGTATTGTAACACCACGTATAAATGCCTCATTTGACATTCTTCCTAAAAAGTTGACATTAAGAGTTGGATATGGCATTACAGCCAAGGCTCCTACAACCCTGTATCTTCATCCGGAGAATGCATACTTCGATTTTGTAAACTACAACACTCTTAACAGTTCAACCGTTCCGGCTGCTGAGCAACTTCTGGTGGCTACTACAAAGGTTTTCAATACAGAGAACAGCGATCTTAAAATCGCTTCGAATGAGAAAAAGGAAATAGGTTTGGACTTAAAATGGAAAAAGATGCGTTTTTCCGTTACAGCTTATGACGAAAATTTAAAGAACGGCTACGGTATGGGAAGTGTTTTCAAACTATTGGATTATGTTCAGTATGAGAAAGACCCCCAGTCTGTTGCTGGCAGTGTTCCTCTCTTGAAGGTGAAGAGCACAGACAAAGTGTTTGTTAAGTACTCCACACCAAAGAACGACATGAGATCTCATAACAGAGGTATCGAATTTGACTTCGACCTGGGGAGGATAGATGCAATACGCACTTCGTTTGTACTGAACGGTGCCTGGATCAGATCTACAAACTGGAGTGAATCTAACACATACAGCACTTCAACGAATTTGAACAATCTCGAACGCAACATTGGCGTTTATGCTGCAGGACAGACAAAAGAGGAGAGAGAAAGGTTTAACACAACTCTTCGTGTAACACACAATATCCCGTCATTAGGTTTTGTGGTTACCCTTACAACTCAGGTTAACTGGATATACAAAGAATGGAATAACATAGGAAATGACTCCACATTTGTATCCTACATTTCAAGAGTAGATGGAAAGACTTATGCCTTTGACCAATCTTTGGCAGACGATCCTGAGTTCTCATATCTTAAAGAGGGTCACAGCGCTACCAGATTCATCGGTGAATCGTGGTTCCCTACAGTTTTGTTCAATCTTAACCTGACCAAAGAGATCGGCAACATGCTAAGGGCATCTTTCTATGCAAACAACATGTTCCAAAGCAAGCCTCGTTACGAAAGTAAAAGGACCCCCGGATCTTATACAGTAATCAATGATAAAACCCCACTCTACTTTGGGTTTGAATTGGCAGTAACAATTAAGTAAAAAAGGAGATGATTACAATGAAAAATATAGCTAACATATTTATAGTAATGCCTTTATCCATCTTTCTACTCGGCTCATGCGGGCAGTTTGAAGATGCAAGCAATACAAAAGAGGTGCAACCACTAAATGCAGTGATCAAATTGAACCTTAACTTAGGCAATGCACCAACCCCAACTACTTTCAATGTTAAGCTCATCAACTATGAAGAGAGCTACGAGGTAACAGCGACCGTAGGTGCAACAGGCAGTGTAGAAGTTGGGAATATTATCCCCGGCATCTACACAATAACTGCATCTTCGGAGTTGAATGCAAACGGGTTTACATACAACTATAGTGGAAACCTTGTAAATACAGATATAGTTGTGAACAACAAGCAACTTACAATTGAAGTTGGGGCATCAAAATCTGGCGCTCTTGTTATGAAAGAGATTTTCTATTGTGGTTCTAAAACTCCAACTGGCGGATCTTACTTCAGGGATCAGTTTTATGAAATCTACAATAACAGTGAAGTGGTTCAAAATGTTAGAGGGCTATGTATTGCACTACTCAATCCTAACACTGCAACTGCCAACCTGCCTGTATGGCCCGGAGATGATGCAGCAAAATTTGTTTATGCCACTGCAATCTGGCAGGTTCCAAAGGATAAAGATTATTCCCTTAACCCCGGAGAGTCGATTATTATCGCACAGATGGCAGACGATCACAAAAAGAGCAGTCTTAATCCAAGTTCACCGGTCAATCTTTTAAGTGCAGAGTTCGAAACTTTGGTAAAGACAACATCTCTCATTAGTGATAACCCAGCTATTAATATGACTATGGCATTTTGGCCGTCGCCTACTCCACAGTGGCTGACTACTGTATTCGGAGGCGCTTTTGTAATCTATATACCAACCGAAACGATAGACCCGAATAACTTTGTAAGTCCGGTAGGCAGAACAGACAAAAACTACAAGATTAGTATTGATGAGGTTATTGATGCTGTAGAACTGGTAGGAAATGCCAATCAGGTACAATTGAAGAGGGTTCCGGCAGTGCTTGATGCAGGTGCTGCAACCGTTGGAGGTACATATCTTTCCAAGAGTGTTGCCAGAAAAATCAAGACCACTCTTACAGATGGAAGGATTATTTACTATGACACGAACAACAGTTCAACCGACTTTGAGGTCATGGATACACCTGAAATCAGAAGAAACGGCGCGAAAGCTCCTTCTTGGAATACTTGGAAATAATGGTTAATAACTACAATATTAAAGCAATGAGAAAATTAAAAAATATTTATTGGGCTGGAATGGTAGTGTTAACTCTACTACTTTCGCAAAACTCAGTTGCCCAAAATACTAAGGAATGTCAGACCAATCCGGCCTCTATTGAGTTGCTGAAGGCTAATTCTTTATGGTTCAACACAAACAATAGTGCCGGACTTGTTCTGGACAAGATGTATGACTATAATGACCTGAATTTTAACTATAGTTTTAAAAACGGCGATTTCAAAAGGATGTCCGATGGTGATAATGAAAGACTAATCGGGGTATCTACAGAGGGCGGACTGAATCTCGATGGCGGTTATGTATGGGGCCAATTCTCCTATAACAACGAAAAACAGGAGGGTACTCTCTACAACACAACCATGCTCGACCCTACGAGAGGAATGCCTTATTATGTTGTTGACAAGAATCTGAGCGACTGGGACAAGCAGGACTACAACCTCAGGATGAAGGTTTCAAGCAAACCTATCTTCGGCAGGTTCCTTATTGGTATGGAAGCAAGCTACAATACAAAGACAGGAGCCAAACAAGTTGACCCACGTTCGGAGACAAACTTCTATACAATCAATGCCAAACCTGGTATTGTGGCAAATTTCGATAAACATGTGGTTGGTCTGAATTTCGAGTATGAAAGACTTAGTCAGGAGTCTTTAACCAGAAACAGCAACGGTCAACTGAGTCAGAATGTATGGGTTATGAAGGGGCTGGGTAACGCATATTCATCTGTTGTTGGTGGACAGCAGTCCCTGGGTAAATTCGTCTATGACGGGAACGAAGTTGGAGGAGCAATCCAATACTCTTTTGTGGGAGAATCTGTCAGACTGCTATTCGATGGCAAATACTCGTTCAAGGTTGAAGATGTAATAAGCGAGCCTACCAAACCTAAAAAAGAGGGTACTGTAAAGGAGAACAATTACCAAGCCAACCTACAGGTTGTTGCTTCAGGAGAAAACCTTCACAGAGCTGAACTGTCGTATTCAGATAACAAAATAAGCGGTATAGAATATGTTCAGTTTCTTGACAATTCTTATGAAGTTCATAGCTGGATTGTTACTTATCAAAGTGTAAGATCTACATTCTCTGTTAAGAATGCCTTGTTAAAATACGATTTCTTCAAAGGTAATGACTTTGAGTACCACTGGAGAGCAGGTCTGTCGGTAAACTACAAAAATTCCGACGACCTATATATTATGCCTGAATCTTCAATGAAAATTGAAGACCTCATTTTTGGAGTTAACGGAAAAGCTAACCTGAATTTAGGTAAGAAGGGCAAATTACTTGCAGGCCTTTCATTTAATTATAAGAGTAATCTTAACGGTGAATATGTATATGGCGGAGCAAATCCGGAATCCGATATTATTACCAAGTTTATGACTCCCGATTTCCAGTATCTCAAAAGAGATTACTATAAAATAGGAGGCGAGGTCTCGTATCTTACCAACATAATTAAAAGCAAAAAAGTAGGTATTTATGTTAAGGCTGCTTTGGACTATTACAAACCAACAGAGGGTAGCGATGACAGATTACTCTCCAATCTGGGATTTGGGTTTAACTTTTAGAAAAATTTTATTATTTCTAATGGCATTGACTCTCTCTCTGCTTGCCTCTGCTGAGGCGGCAGAGAGGAGTTTTGCCATTATAGTGGATAGTGATACCTACACAGCCTGCAAAGGCGAGATCGATTCCTATAAATCGCTGCTTGATAAAGAGGGTTTGAGGACATGTATTCTGGACAGGCAGTGGGACAACCCTCAGCTGGTAAAGAATGAGCTGCTTTCTCTTTATAAAGGAGAGGGACTTGAAGGAGCAATTTTCATTGGCCAGATTCCTATACCCATGGTAAGAGATGCACAACACTTTACTTCTGCATTTAAAATGGATCAGGATCGTTTCCCTATGAGTGGATCCTCTGTACCATCGGACCGTTTTTATGATGATTTTGACCTTAAATTTGACTACCTGTCACAAGATACGGTAAAAAGATTGTTTCATTACTACTCTCTTCGTTGGGATTCACCTCAGAGAATTGAGTGTGATATCTATACGGGCAGACTCAAACCTACCAAAAAAGGGGAAGAGGGATATGCTCAGATTCGTGATTATTTTAAGAAGTTATTTGCAGAGAGAGCAACCGGTAACAAACTGGATGTACTTGTATCCTATACCGGAGAAGGTTCCTTTTCAAATAGTCTGACAGCATGGAAAGAGGAGGGCATTACCCTTAGAGAACAGTTTCCACAGGCATTCCAAAACAAGAATTCAGCCAAGTTCCTGATGTTTTATATGTATCCGCATATGAAACAGACCTTAACAGAAGAACTTCGAAGAGACGATGTAGACCTGATGCTGTTTCACGAACACGGGACTCCCGACAGGCAATACATCACAGGTATTCCATTGAGTAAAGGCTCTGATGAGAATATGGAAGCTGCAAAAAGGCTGTTCAGAAACTGGTTGCGCAAAGGTGGCAAGGGAAGTGAAAAGAATGAGCAGCTAAAGAGAGCCTGGATGGATTATTACAAGATTGATTCCTCTTGGTTTGCCGGAGCTTTTGACAAAGGGCAGATAAAAAAAGATTCTCTCGACGACATTAACACTGGGATTGTTTTGGAAGATGTTCCAAACATCAACCCCAACCCGAGAATCGTAATCTTTGATGCTTGTTATAACGGTGATTTTCGTGAAGATAGTTTCATCGGCGGGGAATACATATTTGCCGGAGGAAAAACCTTGGTTGCAATTGGCAATTCAGTTAACGTATTGCAGGACAAATCTTCAAGTGACCTTCTTGGTCTTTTGGGATTGGGGTACAGGGTTGGCGAATGGGCTCAGCTTACAAACATTCTTGAATCCCATATAATCGGAGACCCTACGTTTCTTTTCAAATGTGATAAGGGTAATAAAAAAGTTGATCTTAAATCGAAGGATACCAATTACTGGCTTAAAGTTCTGCAGGAGGAACAACACCCCGATATCAAGGGAGTTGCACTTCATAAACTTTTTAACCTTAAGTACAACGGTTTGCCACAACTACTTACAGATACATACTATTCATCGCCATCTTATATGTTAAGGCTGCAGGTATACCATCTTCTCCAGTTCTATAACGACAGAAGATTTGAGGAGCTGCTAAAAACATCGGTATATGATCCGTATGAGTTCATCAGAAGAAAATCTACATACGCGATGGGTAGAATCGGTAAGGATGAGTTCATACCATACATAGCCTCAATATATATAAATGACGGTCTCGACGAGAGGGTGAAGTTCAATGCAGAATTCTGCTTAGACCTTATGGACATGAAGAAACTCAAGAGTGAAATACTGTCGCAGATTGAGAACAGTTCACCTCTGTATAACAAAGAGAAGTTCCTTTCTGAGTTTACAGCAAAAATGGATTCCAGAATACGACTCTCCGAAATGGGTATGGAAATGGCAAACCACGATCTTAAAATGAGTTCAAGGTTGATGGGTGTAAGTACTTTGAGGAATAACAGTTACCACACTATGGTGGATAATTACCTGCAGGTTCTTGGAAATTCCGGGGAGGATCTTAATCTAAGGATAAAGCTTGCAGAGGCCCTCGGATGGTTTACCCTTTCATATAGAAAAGGGGATATCATATCCACTTGCAGAAGTATTGCTGCTGAGGATGGTATCGACCAGAAGTTGAAAAATGAGCTGCTTAAAACAGCTAATAGATTAGAGGTATATATGCGTTAAAATTTGAGAAGATGAAGAGAAAAATTTTTAATACAACATTGCTTCTGATCGCGATTGTTCTGGAAGTGAATGCATTTGCAAAGAGTGAAACAATTCCTGCCAAAGGCAAGTTTGATTCAAAATTTTTGATTGTTATAGACAAGGAGAGCTTTACCGCTGCAAAAGAGGAGGTTCTCGAATATAAATCTGTACTCGAAAGTGAAGGCTTGGGTGCCATGATTCTGGTAGGAGAGTGGAATAACCCCGAAACCTTGAGAGATGAAATAAGGGTAATATATAATAACAAGAAACCTGTTCTTGAAGGTGCCGTTTTCGTTGGAAAGATACCTGTTGTGAGGGTTCAGAACTTCCAGCATGCAACTACTGCTTTCAAGATGGACGAAATTAAATATCCAATTGAAGAGTCTTCTGTCTCTTCCGACAGATTTTACGACGACATGGATCTGGAATTTGAACTTATCAAACAGGATGAAAAGAATCCGCTGCATTTCTATTATCGCCTTAAAGAGAGCTCTCCACAGGTGATAATGAGCGATTTCTACTCTGCGAGAATGATGCCTCCTACGGATATGGGAGTCGATCCCACTGTACTGCTAAAACGATATCTAAAGAAGGTTGTAGCTGCGCACAAGGAGAGCAATCCGCTGGATCAGTTTGTAATATTCAACGGTCACGGATACAACTCGGATTGTCTTACAGCGTGGCAGAATGAGCAGTTCGCCATTAGGGAGCAACTTCCTCTGGCATTTAAAAACTCGAAGGGGAACGGCTTCTACAACTTCAGACAAGACCCGTTTATGAAGTACAAACTTTATGAGAAACTGCAGCAAAGCGGTACCGACCTGTTTGTATTCCACGAGCACGGAGACTTTGATACTCAGTATATAAACGGAGATTATCCTGCTCCTAACTACCTCGAGGTTACAAGTCCGAACTACGATTATGCTTCTGCCGGAGAAAAAATCGGTCCAATGAGTGTGATGGCCGCATCTCTTAGAAATACCTACAGAAGATATAAGGGAGAAAGAGCAGCCTCATTCAGACAGGAATTAATTGAAAAATATGGGTTTACAGAAGAGTTTTTTGATAAACTGAAACTGGACTCTTTGAGGGTAAGGGACTCAATATCTGCAGCAGATATGAACATTGTGCTGAGCGATCTTACAAAAATTAAAATGCAACCAAGGTTTTCGATCTTTGATGCCTGTTACAATGGCTCGTTTCATAAGCCGGACTATATTGCAGGTTATCATGTTTTTGGCGACGGGAACACTATCGTTGCCCAGGGCAATACTGTAAATGTACTTCAGGACAAATGGTCGCTTGAACTGATTGGTATGCTTTCTGAAGGTGCAAGAGTCGGCTTTTGGCAAAAGGAGTTCCAGTATCTTGAATCACATTTGATTGGCGACCCTACATACCGTTTTTACTCAGAAGGGTCAAACACCCTTAACCGAAATCTGGCAACCGCTTACTCAAAATTATGGGAGCGATACCTCAATTCGCCCAATCCTAATTTGCAGGCACTTGCACTCACACAACTTTCAAAAAATCCCCCAAAAGATTTTTCTGCAAGACTGCTTAAGATCTTCAAGGAGAGCAAATATTACAGTGTACGTATGGAGGCTTTGAAAAGATTGTTGGATATTGGTGATGCAAACATGGTTGAAGCAATCCGTCTGGGTTTAGACGACCCGTATGAACTGATAAGACGATTTTCAGCTCGCTTTGCCGGTTATTCCGGAGACCCTGTTCTGGTTGCACCATTGGTTAACACCGTACTTTTCTCGAATGAGAGCCAACGTGTACAATACGCGGCTCAGGGATCACTCCTGATGTTTGATATAAATACAGTAATCAAGGAGATAGAAAACCAGGTAGGTGTTTCCAATCTTACAGGGAAGCAGGAGGTAATACAGAATCTTTCCGGTTACTACCAGAGTCAGCAAAAATCTCAGGAGAAGTCTCTAAAGATAATTTTGGACAAATCTGCAAAACCAAATGATAGATTATCTGCCATAAGAAATATCCGGAACAACAATAACCATAAACAGGTGGAGAACCTTTTGGTAATGCTTAAAGATAACGGAGAAGATCAGAATTTAAGAGTATCCCTTGCAGAGGCGCTGGGTTGGTTCAACCTGAGCATCTGCAGAAGTTCCATTATCAACGCTCTTAATGCTGTTTGTACAGATCCAGCTTCCTCACCGGAGCTTAAAGCCGAATCACAGCAGAGCCTGAACCGGCTGTAAGATCTGTAACCTGAACCAAATCATGAAAAACTATATCTTTTCTTTTTTTTTCTTCATATTTTCTATTTCTTCGTCAATATATGATGCTGTGCTATATGCGCAAAAGATAAAAGGATCTACCCTTTCAGGTAAGGTTATAAGTTCTGTAGGCGAGGGAGTACCCTATGCTACTGTCGCAGTGTTGAATGATCAGCGAAAGGTAATATCCTTTGCGGGTTGTAATACGGAAGGGAAATTCGAACTCCAGAATGTACCTGAGGGGAAATATTCCCTCGAGATTTCATGCGTAGGTTATGAACCCGGAAAATATGATATTGAAATATTCGAAACGAAAACGGATATCGGTTCTTTTGTCATTAAGGAGGGGATGTATATGAAGGAGGTTATTGTCTCTGCCGAAAGGCCCGTAGTCAAAACGCAAGTAGACAAAATTATTTACAACGTAGAACTCGATCCCGACGCTGCAAAATCCAGTACCATGCAGATTCTGGACAAGGTGCCTTTTGTAGAGGTGGACAAGATATCCGGAAAAATCAAGGTAATGGGTCAGGAATCAGGTTTTACAATAACAGTCAACGGCAGGAAGAGCCTTCTTTTGTCCGAATCCAATCAATATGTTGCTAAAATACTGGAAGCCGGTAGGCTAAAGAATATAGAGCTTATTACCAGTCCCGAAGGAAAGTATGCCAACCAGACGGCTGTGATAAATCTTGTTACAAAATCGTCATTACCAAATGGCCTGATTGCAGAGATCTCGGCAAGTGGTGGTACCGATACCCATTTTGGTTCGGGTGTGGATCTGACTTCAAAGATTGGCAAATTCATATATAATCTTGGCTATAATTACGGGTATTCCGATTTGTACGGCTCAAAGACCAGTACAAATCTGACTGACTACAAGAACAGCGACTATGAATTTCTGGATGGTTATTCCAGAAATTCTCCAGGAGCCTCATATGCACACAATGCAGATATAAGTGCAAGCTACAATATAAGTGATCTTGATCTGCTGTCCATTGATTTTAAATCGTCTTTGAGCAATAGTCGCTCCAGCATAACTTCTCACAGCAAATACATGAATTCCGGCAATGTGATGACGAGGGAGTTCAATGGAGAGAGCCGGAACAAAACCAACCAAGCAATATATGTGGGTGGAATAAACTACCAACGATCTTTCAAAGACAATCCCTCTCGGCTACTAACAGCGTCATACGGCTTCGATACACGTAAAAACAAGATGAAATATGATCAGTTGACGGAAGCCTTGACGGGTTATGCCAATAATAATGACAGAACCAGAAATAACCTCAACAACATAGAAAATACTGCGGCTATTGATTTCTATAATACTGTTTCAGATAAACAGAGCTATTACTTGACGGCGAAATATGTTCACAGGAATTATGGAAGCAACTCATGGAAGACCGATCTGGATGTGGCACCTGTATCGACTACGCAACTCAATGCATTGGACTACACGCAGCAGATTGGGTCGTTGCAGGGCAATTATTCCATCAAGGCAAAAAAAGTTATGCTTACGGCAGAGGCCGCTTTCGAGTATACAAACGATAACATTGATTATCGGCTCAGCAGTACTTCTTTGAAAAAGGATGACAAGGCTATGCTTGCAAATGTACGCCTTACTTATCGTCCGACGGATAAAAGCACGTTCATACTTTCGATGCAAAAGAGCTTTTTCCGCCCCGATATCACATATCTGAATCCATACGAAGATAAATCAATCCCCGGCCGGATTAGCAAGGGGAACCCTGATCTGGACAACGAAAAAATATATTCCTCAATGTTGATGTACCGCTTCTTTGTCAATAAAAAACTTAGTCTGAGTTCATTAGTTTCAATGAGATTTTCCGACAATGCAGTCCAACAATACAGTTATATGGGCAATGATGGTGTTCTGATGACTACATACGGTAATATAAGTAAGAGCAGAAAGATTTTTTTCAATGCTAACGTAAATTATAATCCAACTTCCTGGCTTGAGCTGAATTTGAGCGGCCGCATTGCGCACTATAAATTTGAATATCCGGACAATCTGAATTCATACTGGGATCAATTCTACTTGTGTAGCTTCACAAGTGAATTATGGAGCGGGGGGACTTTTAAGGGACAGATTCAATATGCAGATCCAAATTGGGCTACTTACACAAGCGTACAATCCAATAAACAACATATGAGAATTGGGGGGATTTTCTCATTCGCGCAGAAAATTGGGAAGAATCTTAATGTGTATATATCTGCGTCGAATCCTTGGGAGACATATACGAAACAGACGATTGAGGAGCTCTCTTCGGATTTCTACAACTACCAGGAAGAGACAACATTGGGACGCACAGTCTCGTTCTCATTGGTCTATAATTTTGGTCGGTTCAAGGAGTCTGTAAAGTCCATCCAGAGAGCAGTAAAGAACACAGATCGCACCAAAGAGGACTAATTATGACTTGGTGTAATTTACTCCACTATCTCCAGCCCCCAGTCGATACCCTTTAAAGTTGCGGGTACGCCGGTCTTCATCCAGACTGGCATTGGTGCTCCTTTAAGGAAGTGATCGAAGAACTGTGAAAGCCTAATGCTGAGGTCTTTTTCATTAACTCTCTCGCTCAGGTTGTGCGACTCTTTGTTGTATTGCAGCATCCATACAGGCTTTCCGAGTCTGCGCAAGGCTGTGAAGTACTCGATACCCTGGTACCACGGAACTGCTTCATCCTGGTCGTTAGCCATAATCAGAAGCGGAGTCTCGATCTTGTCCGCATGGAAAAGCGGAGAGTTTTCTATGTACAAGTCCAGGCCATCCCAGAGAGTTTTTCCGATACGGCTTTGAGTGTGCTCATACTGAAACTGACGAACAACTCCCTCTCCCCATCGGATTCCGCCGTATGCACTAGTCATATTTGATACCGGAGCACCGGCACCGGCGGCTTTCCACTTGAAGACCTGTGGCTGGGTAACCATATAGGCAACCTGATAACCACCCCAGCTCTGACCCTGTATTGCAATATTGTCTCTGTCTACCCATGAGTTTTTGCAAAGCATCTCAACGCCCGGAACAATACAATCAAGTGCACTCTTTCCCGGATGTCCTATCTGGTAGTAAATGTCCGGAAGGAAAACAAGGTATCCGTTGCTGACAAAGTATGGGATGTTTATGGTTGACTGACTTGGAGCCGGAGCCCTGTAGTAGTTCAGATACTGACTGTTCCTTTCGTAGAAATAAACAATCATCGGATATTTTTTAGACGGATCGAAGTTTTCCGGTTTATGAAGGATACCTTCCAGTTCAAGACCTGTTGCCGACTTCCATTTTACCAACTCGTTTGTTCCCCAGATGTAATTTCTCTGCTGAGGATTGATGTCGGTATACTTTTGCTGGGTTTTGAAGTTGTCTCTTGTGACCCACAACTCAGGCGAAGTGGTGAAGTTATGCTTTGTGTAAGTAATCACAGACCCGTCTTTTGCTTTAGTCAGATACATGAAAGTATATGGCTCAAGAACCCATTTTTTCATTTGAACCTTTTTTTTGCCAACCTCCTTGAAGTAATATCCGTTGTCTTTTGTGATATTGTCGAACACAGAGAAGTAGATGGTCTCCTTTGGTTTGAGAGGTGTAAGTTTGATTCCTGGGGTTCCGGGAGGAAGAAGCATTTCGTCCAGGCGTACTATCCTGAAAGTCTTTTTTTCTATCCTTCCCAGTCCGTCAGTAAGATTAACTGCCGGCAGTTCACCCTTAGGATCAATCTGCCATACATCGTAACGGTCGTAGATGTAGAATGCTTTGTCCCCCTCTGCCCATCCACCATGTCCGTATGAAGGAGCCATCTCAGGAGTATCGTGCAGCTCATCGGCAAATGGAACGGTTATATCTTTAGTGATGTTTCTGATTTGTCCGGTCGCAGCCTCGTAGGAGTACCATTCCTGGTCTACATTGTTAAACCAAACCAAGTACTTTGCATCTGGAGAAGAGCTTACATTAATTATATAAACATCCTTGAGCAAAAGTTTGCTGCTTCCGTCCTTTACAGATATTATATAAAGATCTCTGTGAGGATTTGCCGACCACTGTGACTCAAGTTCGTAGTTCTTGCCGGAAGCGCTGAATGCCCAGTCGCCAGACCAGTCATTTGGTACCTGCACTATTTGGTAACTATCTGTAGCGAGTTGAACTATGATTGGATCGCCATTAAGATCAATTGTGCTTAAATAGGATTTTTTCAACTCCCGCTGGGCATTCATCAACTGATAGGGCTGAATGTATGGTTCGGCATAGTGCCAGATATCCAGTTTTGCCACCTCCGACTCAACTATGGTTGTATCCTTTTCCGGCCTTACAGGTGATATGCCAAAAAACAGTCTGCCGGCCTTTTTGTCGAACTGAAGCGACCTGTTCTCGCTGATTTGCCAATTCTTTGGCAACCCCTTGGAGTTGTTGTCAAGGACAACTTTTGCTTTTTCAAAACCCTCTTTAAAAAAGAGTATTGATACATTTTTACTCTTTGCCTTGGCTGTGTCAAGCCGGGCATAAAAAGCAAGACACTTGCTGTCGTCACTTATCAAAGGGAGCTTCACGGTCTGTTTGAGATCTATATCGTATATGCTTTTGAGCGATTTTGTCTTAGGAATGTATATGTAAAGGCCGGCTTTATATAGCGAATCCTTTGAATTGGGCCTTCTTACAAAGAAGAGAGAATCACCGCCTTTGCTGTAGTCGTAGTCCGTCACATATTTGAGTGTGTCAATAAAACCCGATGCGAACTGGTATACAATCAGATCCGAACCCTCATCCTTATCCTTTTTAGGAGTCTTTTTTGATTTTGAAGTATCTGCCGGAGGAGTGGTCTGGAACGCAAGTGAGAACTTACCCTCTTTGCCCATTTTGAAATCCTTCAGATATGGATACTTTTTTAACTCTTTGGTATATAGATTGTAAATACCGAGTGTATCCTTAGGCATCTTGTCAGCTTTTACCTTTTTCAGCATAGCCGTTTTGCTCTCTTCAAATTTAGGTTTGATCTTGCAAGCTGCGTATTTCCCATCGAAGGTTAGTTTGTATGATGCCCCACGGGAGATAGTGTTCTGTTCACCGGTTTTGAGATTATGGGCAACAATGCAACCATCGCCCTCCTGGGCATTAATGTAGAAAAGTGTGAATCTGGCATCTTCTGTCATACCGAATCCTCCAATGTTTTTCCAGCCGTCATAGACGCTGTGGTCCAGAGGCTTTTTCTGGCCGAAGGCACATAGAGATACGGTCATAAGCATGACCGTAAGAAATTTTTGTTTAATCATTGATTATTTAAGGTATTTATCTAGCCATTCATAGAATATTCTGTTCCAGAGAATGCTGTTCTGAGGTTTAAGAATCCAATGGTTTTCATCAGGGAACAACACCATTTTGGAAGGAACACCGAGCATCTTAGCAGCATTAAATGCAGCCATACCTTGTTCCACTGGAACACGGTAATCAAGCTCGCCGTGAGTGATTAAAATTGGAGTGTTCCAGTTTTTAACCAACTTGTGAGGAGAGTTTGAATAGTGCCTTTTGGCGACAGGATTGTCGTCCCATGGAGCCCCTCCGTTATCCCATTTAGGGAACCAGATCTCCTCTGTCATCATATACATCTGCTCCTGGTTGAATATACCAGCATGGGCCACAAATGCAGAGAAAAGCCCTTTATGAATACCAGCCAGGTAGTAAACAGAATAACCGCCATAGCTGGCACCAACTGCACCAACCTTGCCTACATACTTCTCTTTCTTCATCTCTTTAACTGCAGACAAATAATCCTGCATGTTAAGGCCGATATAATCTCCGGAAATCTGCTCGCACCACTCCTGACCAAAGGCTGTTGTTCCCCTTCTGTTTGGAAGGATGACAATATAGTCATGAGCAGCCATCAGTTGTTCGTTCCAACGGTATGACCAACCCTGAGTTATGGTCTGTTGAGGACCGCCGGTGCAGAAAAGAAGGGCCGGGTATACTTTTGTGGAATCGAAATTTGGCGGATATACAACCCATACTTGCATATGTTTATTGTCTACAGTTTTAATCCATCTCTCCTCTACTCTTCCCATGGTAATCTGGTCGAGCAGATGCTTGTTCTCGCCTGAAACCTGAATGAAGGAGGTATCTGCAGGATTAATCGATGCAATCTCATTTGGCATGGACATGCTCTTGTAGGTACAGATGAGCTTGTCGCCGGCCAACTGCACAGCATCGAAATCGTACATACCTTTTGTAAGCCGTTTTATGGTAGTATCTGCAATATTTACATGATAAACTCCGGTAAGGCCCTTTTCGCAGGATGTGAAATAGAGCCCCGAACAATCGGCGAGCCATGTCAGGCTCTCGACATTGTAAGCAAATTTGGTTGTGAGCTCTCTCTTTTCGCGAGTATCGAGATTCATTATGAATAACCTCTGTTTATCTGCTTCATATCCATTCCTCTCCATGCTTATCCATGCGAAAGATTTTCCATCCGGGGAGAAAAGCGGATTGGTGTCATAACCCATCATCCCCTCGGTGAGGTTCTCAGCTTTTTTGGAAACAATGTTGTACAGATAGATATCGGTATTTGTAGAAAACGCATATTTTACTCCTGTAAGTTTACGGCAGGCATAAAGAATACTTCCGCCTTCAGGACTCCAGCTGAGCTGTTCAAGACCCCCGAAAGGAAGAGTTGGGCACTCGTAAGGTTCACCCTCAAGAATGTCGGTAATGTTTGAGATAGACCTACCATCGAAATCGGCTATAAACGGATGAGGAATCTCTTCTACAAATGTATCCCAGTGACGGTACATAAGATCATCAATAACCCTCCCGGAAGACTTGTCAAGGTCCGGATACAGGTCCTTAGGTTTTTTTAATGACTGCACAGTGCTTATGAATAGTATTTTGTCCCCTTTGGGAGAGAGTTTGAACTCAGATATCTCCTTTTCATAATCGCTTATCTTCTTCTGGTCCGATCCATCACTTTTCATTGTCCATATCTGCCCGCCTGAAAGGTATACTGTTTTTTTGCCGCCATCCATCCACCTGGCATTGTTTTCGCTTTTCTGTGTTTCGGTAAGCTGACGGTTGTTGGAGCCGTCAATGTCCATCACAAAAAGTTCACGGTTATTTTTGTTCTCCTCGATGCTTGTATAAGCAACACCATACAGAATCTGCTTTCCGTCCGGAGAGACCTGCGGGTCGGTCAGCTTACCCATACTGTGCATAACCTCCGCTGAAAGGCGTCCGTCAGTAACGGTAATATTGCTCTTTGTTATGAGCTTCTCACCCTGTTTGTCCTGAGAACCGACACACGAGGCAGTAATGATTGCTGTTGTAATTAACATAGCTGATAATTTACTCTTCATATTTTTTTACATTAATAATTTCTCTGAGAATACGGATCGTGTAAAATTAGGGTAAAATAAATATTTAGACAAACGGGAAGCTCATAAGTTTAATCCAATCCCCGCCTTTATCCATCTGCCTGGTTGAGGGAGATTGCCTAAGTACAAGTAGTCCGTGTCAAACAGATTTGTTGCCTCGACGAATATCCTGTAACTCTTTTCACTCCATAATAACTTAAAGTCCAGTAGAGTAAAACTCTTGTAGAGCACCTCCACGCCATCTTTATCTGCATACGTGCCATATTAAATATCTGTTACGGCCGGCAAAAATGATACATATATGGTGAACAGACAAATTATTTTCTTATTTTTGAGTAAAATCTTATGTTATGCAAAGCGGAATCGAACTGGGAAAGCTCATTAAAATAAGAAAAGAACTACACGCCTCTCCGGAGTATTCTCACAAGGAGATTAATACAGCTGCAATTCTGTTGAAATATCTTAAGGAAACATCGCCGGACACAATATATACCGGTCTGGGAGGGAACGGTATAATAGCAGAGTATTCTGGCAACAAACCGGGTTCTTACAAAATGTTCAGGTGCGAGATGGATGCAATAAAAACTGATAGGGGTTTCGAACATCTTTGTGGCCACGACGGCCACATGACTATCCTCCTTGGTGTTGCACAAATGCTTTCGGCTGACCGAAATTTCTCAGGTAAGATTTTCCTTCTTTTCCAGCCGGCAGAAGAGATAGGGGAGGGGGCGATTCTGATGGTTAAGGATATCGAAAAGCTTGAATTAAAGTTTGATTTCTCATACGCACTGCACAATAACCCCAAGTACCCTCTTAATAGCATAATAATTCACCAAGGAACCTATGCCGCCGGCTCAACCGGAATGGAACTAAGGTTTACAGGGGTTCCATCACATGCAGCGTTTCCGGAACAGGCAGTCTCGCCGCTGGATACAATCTTCTCCACAATAGAGGAGATTAAAAGACTCAATGGAGATAAAAGAAGTTTCTCTGACTTTATCCTTGCAACAATCGTGAATGTAGAGGTCGGAGAGCCAAATTACGGAGTCACACCTGGTGAAGGGAGTTTAAGAGTTACCCTCAGAAGTTTTAATGACCAGGATCTTGATCTGTTATGCAGCAAAATTGAGAGGTTTGCAAAAGAGATGGCGGTGGGACAAGGGCTTAAACTCAATATAAGCTATCACGACAAATTCCCGGCAACGGTAAACAGCGATGTGGCAAATAACATGGTTATCGGGGCTGCGGAAAAAGCCGGTTTTAATATTATCTATGCCAAGGACCCCAACAGGGGTTCAGACGACTTCTCCTTTTTTACATTTAATTCTGACGGAGCATTCTTCGATATCGGGAACGGCGAATGCGGAGCCGATGTCCATCAGAGCGGTTATAAATTCACGGATGAAATTATTATACCTGCAATTACACTCTTTAATGAAATCATATACAAACAATAAAATCAAAACCTATGAAGAAAAAATTATTAATGGTAATGGCATTGATACTGTTTCAAAACTTTGCAATTATGGCACAAAACCCAACACTGGAAACAATATTTCAACGCAAAAGCGTCAGAAGTTACACAGACCAACCGGTGTCTGTGGAAACACTTACAATTTTGGTTAAGGCCGGGATGGCTGCACCAACTGGGATGAACCGCCAGCCCTGGGAGTTTCTGGTAATTCAGGATAAAGCGGCTATGGCCAAACTTTCTGCCGATCTTCCTTACGCAAAAATGCTTAAAGAGGCTCAGGCAGCCATTGTAGTAATAGGCAATCCGGAAAAGTCTGCCCTGTGGTTCCTGGATTGTTCTGCTGCTACCCAAAACATACTTCTTGCAGCAGAATCTCTGGGTCTGGGAGCCGTTTGGACAGCCGGATATCCATACGAAGAGAGGATGAATGTAATAGCCAACGCTCTCTCTATTCCACTTCCCTACAGGCCTCTTTGTCTGATCCCGATAGGTTATCCGAAAGGTCCTCAAACACCAAAAGACAAATGGGTGGAATCAAAGATGCACCTTAACAAGTGGTAATGTACTCCTCTATAACTCTGGGAAAGTGGGCCTGTTCCAGAAGATGAATCTTATTGGCCAGATCCTCCGCAGTATCTCCATTGGAGATGCTACATCTTGCCTGGAAAAGGACCTTGCCGTTGTCGTAATTCTCGTCTACCAGATGGATGGTTATCCCGGATTCCGGTTCGCCAGCTTCAATAACAGCCTGGTGAACTTTCATCCCGTACATACCTTTGCCACCGTAAGAGGGAAGCAATGCCGGGTGAATATTGATAATCCGCGAGGGGTATTTTTCAAGAATCCGCTGGGGGATCTTAAGCAAGAAACCGGCTAAAACGATAAAATCAATCCTCCTTGCTTCCAGTAGTTCATCTACCAGGGTAAATTCATTGAGCTGATTAACAGAGAAAACAAAAGTATCCACTCCCAATTTCTTTGCCCTTTCAAGCACAAAGGCATTGTTTTTGTTGCTTAATACAAGCTCAACTTTGCAGAGGGTGCTGCCATAGAAATATTTAATAATGTTTTCTGCGTTAGTACCTGAACCGGAGGCGAAAATAGCGATTTTTACAATACTCATTTTTAATTATTTGAGGAGCAAAGATAGAAAAAAAATTGTAAAGCACGACATATGTATAACTATACTAATGATTTTTATGTATTGTAAATCAGTAGAATATGATTTCACTTATAGAAATTTTCATTTTACAGTTTTTTTATGTTTCTTTGCAAACTAATTTTGAAATAACAAACACTTTTTATTAACTAATTATTATTATTAAATCATGGCAGACATTAATGCAAAGGTTAAGGCCATCATCGTTGACAAGTTGGGCGTTGAGGAATCTGAGGTTACACCAACAGCTAGTTTTACAAACGATTTAGGTGCTGACTCTTTAGACACAGTAGAACTCATTATGGAGTTCGAAAAAGCATTTGGGATAACAATTCCGGACGAAGCAGCTGAGAAGATCTCTACTGTTGGAGATGCTATCTCTTATATCGAAAAAAACGCTAAATAAATTTATTAAATCAAGCATATGCAGTTGAAAAGAGTAGTAATTACTGGTATAGGTACAATAAACCCATTAGGAGACAATATTCAAGAATACTTTGGTAATCTAGATAGAGGACATAGTGGCGCTGGTCCGATCACTCGTTTCGATACAACTCTTTTTAAGACAAAGTTTGCTTGTGAAATAAAAAATTACGAACCGGGCAAGTACGGTATCGACCGGAAAGAGGAGAGAAAACTTGATCTTTATTCTCAATTTGCACTAATTGCAGCCGATCAGGCAGTAATGGACAGCAAACTGGATCTGGAGAATATAGACCCGGAAAGGATAGGCGTAATACTCGGTTCGGGCATAGGTGGTATTTCAACACTTTATCAGGAAATTGAGGGCTATGTTGCGGGTGGTTATATACCTCGCTTTAGCCCTTTCCTTATTCCTAAGATGATTGCCGACATGGCTCCCGGATTGATTTCGATGAAATATGGTTTCAGAGGACCGAATTATGCCACAGTATCTGCTTGCTCATCCTCTACTCACGCTATGGCAGATGCTCTTATCCAGATTCAAATGGGGAAAGCTGATATTATAATAACCGGAGGATCGGAAGCTGGAATATCAGTTCCAAGTATAGGCGGTTTTAATTCTGCCCAGGCAGTCTCTACCAGAAATGAAGAGTATCTTACAGCATCCAGACCGTTTGACAAAACCAGAGATGGATTTGTTATGGGCGAAGGGTCAGGTGTACTGATATTTGAAGAGTATGAACATGCAGTTGCAAGAGGTGCCAAAATTTACTGTGAAGTTGCAGGAGCAGCGATGACAGCAGACGCTCATCATATCACAGCTCCTCATCCGGATGGTTTAGGTGCCATTAAAGTTATGGAGCTTGCAATAAAAGATGCAGGTTTGCAACCGGAAGATATAGACTATGTCAATGTACACGGAACATCTACACCTCTGGGGGACATAGCTGAATTAAAAGCTGTAAAGGCTGTTTTTGGAGAGCACGCATACAAGCTTAATATTAGTGCAACAAAATCTATGACTGGCCACCTTCTCGGTGCTGCCGGTTCTATTGAGGCATTAATCTGTATCCATGCTATAGTGGATAGCATTATTCCCCCTACAATCAATTTCAAGGAGGAGGATCCGGAAATCGACTATAAACTCAACCTGACTCTCAACCACGCACAAAAGAGAGAGGTGAATGCAACAATCAACAACACCTTCGGATTCGGCGGTCACAACGCCTCAATAATTTTCAAAAAGATTAAATAAAACCTTGGTTTCCGTTAGGGCATCACAGCGTAGGTTATCACAATCTGCGGTTTACGGATGTCGTTGTTCCCATTGAGCTTTGCTTTACTATAAAACATATTGTCCACATAATAGGTGACATCACCTGTATAAGAGTTGGTCTGCTGAGCAATTGGTGTTATCCATGCATTTAATGAAGATCCTGTAAATGTACCCTTAAGTACCTTTTGAAGGTATGAGCTTATGTTCAGAGAGTAATAAAAGAATGATCTGTTATTGAACCCGGTACTTTGAACATATATGTCTGTAACCGGTTGATAAAGCGGTAGATCATATGTATCAGACAACTCTTTGGTAGCCAGGAATACCTGAGAAGGGAATTGTTCCACTGTCAGATAATCGTTTGGAAATTCATAAGGCAGCCTAAGCTCTGCCTTTGCAATAATCACCCGGGAGATGTCAAAATTATTTGCTGTGGCCCAATTTGATAACCGCCTTTTAACCTCTGCGAAATCTATAAAAGGCTTAACTCCGGCAAGACCTTCGATATAAATTTTATCCTGAGGGTTGGTGGATTCCAATTTTCCGGACGAGTGGCTGAAAAAGTTTACATAAGGTCTGGATGTAGAAACATAATACCATAACACACTATCTTTATCAATATCATTTTCGGTATCAACGTGTCTGTACTTTAGCTCCATATAAACACCGGCAGGGTCTATGATATTAAATCTCCCTCCGTTTAGTGCACCCGGAAGTGGTTCGGTAGCCAGAAAAAGACCTTTAAACTTTTTTGTAAACAGATCTGCGCTGTCCCTCTCCTCTTCAGAAGCAGTTAAAAGTTTTTTTGCGAAATCCAGAGATAGATTCATTACTATACTGTCTCCGCCAAAATAAACGGTTCCTCCTGTATTAATAGGGGTAGGATCAACATCGTCAAGAGTGATCGAATTATTGTATGCAGTGGTGGAGTCTAAATCTTTCTTTAAAGTATAGACGTAAATATTCTGGGGGACATTTTTTTCAGAGGCGTTAAGAACCAGAGCCTGATCTACCGCCATAGACAATCTGATATATGAAGGAACGGGATTCTCTCCGTAGTCATTATCATTTATTGTGGGAATAATCTGAAATGCACTTCCCGAGAGGGTAGTTCCCAGATCTGGATCTTTATACGCACCAACAAGCAAATATCCGGAGAAAATAGATTGAAGACTATCTGTCATCTTCATCTGAACAGGAACATCTATTTCTGCAGTTTTAACATTTAATATGTAGTCATCGGGAACAAGGTCCCCCCCGAGAGATTTGTCGGTTTTAGTGCAGGAAACAGTAATTAATGAAAATAAAAGTAGTGCCGCAGCAGATCGGAAATTATTCCTTTTTGTCATTTTTCCCCAAAATTTGATCGTAAAATTGAATGTAGTCTTGTATGTAGGTAGGTTCTGGTTGTGAAATGTCTTTATAAGGAAGCATAGGAACAGAATTTTTAACCATCATCTCAACAAGTTCTGAAGAGATGTTCTCACTGCCCATAATTATACCATTTGCATACTGAATTGCTAGTTTAGCAAGATTTATGCCATTAGCAGGAGACAACAACTCTAAATCCCTATTCTTTATACCGGGTACAAGAATCTTAGATCTGGTGGAATCGTTAAAAACTTGATCAGTTGCTTCGTTATAAAGAGAAATCACAATTTTACTCTCAGTAAAAATTGGGTCTTCGTGATAAACTTTTTTCAAATATATAGGCAAGAGGTGGGAAATCCAACCTTGACAATGTATAATATCCGGTTTCCAACGAAGTTTTTTTACAGTCTCCAGTACTCCTCGTGCAAAGAAAATCGCCCTTTCGTCATTATCGGGAAAATAGTCGTCATTATCATCCTTGAAAACCTGTTTCCTATAGAAGTAATCTTCGTTGTCAATAAAATAGACTTGCATTCTGGCTGCAGGGATCGATGAAACCTTAATAATAAGGGGTCTGTCTATATCATTAATGACAATGTTCATGCCTGAGAGGCGTATAACTTCGTGAAGCTGGTTCCTTCTTTCGTTTATGCAGCCGTATTTTGGCATAAATGAGCGAATTTCGCAACCTCTCTCCTGAACTCCCTGCGGCAAGAATCTTCCAACGGTGGAAATATCCGATTCTTTCATATACGGGAACATCTCAGAGCTCACATAAAGCACTCTTGTTGGTTCACTCATTTTTCTTGTTTATATATTAGGCAAATTCTTCACAAAGGTAATAAAATTAATTTAATTTAGTAGAAATATCTATCTTTGAAAATTGATGTGTTATGAAGAAAAGAGAAAAAAACATAATTCTTAGAAGGCTTATCCACTCCTATCTCTCCTCGGTTATCAGCATCAGTTTGGTGCTTTTATTCGTGGGCATAATAGGTATTTTAGCCGTGAATGCAAAGTCGGTATCAGATTACTTTAAGGAGAACATAAAACTCTCTGTGATATTCGAAAAAGATATCACAAGCGAAAGGGCAAAAGAGATATCCGAAAGGCTTAAAAGTCGTGAATTTGTAAAAAAGGCCGAGTTTATCTCACAGGAACAGGGGACTAAGGAGATGAAAGAACTTTTGGGAGAAGATTTCTTAGATATCTTCGAGGTAAATCCTATTCCGCTCTCGGTTGACCTCTATTTTAAGGCAGATTATGTTTTGACAGACAGCATAGAAGTAATTGAGAAGGAGTTAATGGCAGATCCCGGTGTAAAGGAGTTGGTATATCAGAAGTCTCTGGTTAATGTTATCAACCAGAATATGGCGCGAATCGGAATTGTACTGAGTATTTTTGTGGTCCTTCTCCTTTTTGTCTCCTTTGTGCTTATAAATAATACAGTACGTCTGAATGTCTATTCCAAAAGATTTACAATTCACACTATGAAACTTGTTGGAGCAAAGAGATCATTCATCCGAAAGCCTTTTTTAATCCAGGGGATGTACCAGGGGCTTATTGCAGGAGTTATATCCGTAGCTCTCCTCTCGCTGATTCTCTACTTTGTCTGGAGAGACCTGCGGCAACTTTACCTGATATTCGATCAGAAGCTGATACTTCTGGTACTGCTCTCTGTAATTGTTTCGGGCGTTCTTATTTGTCTGATAAGCACATATTTTGTAGTGAACAGACTCGTTTCCGTCAATTCGGATGAAATATACTACTGATAATAAACAAATAAACATATGAGTAAAATTAATATTAAAAATCAGGAGAGGTTTGCCATCCCTTACAAAAACCTCATATATGTTTTAATAGGACTAGCTTTGATGATAATCGGCTACATTCTTATGTCCGGTGGCGGTACCACCGATCCCAACCTGTTTCCAAAAGAGGAGATGTTCAGTTTCAGGAGAATTGTTTTGGCTCCGGTGTTAATTCTTCTTGGCTTTGGGATAGAGATTTTTGCCATAATGTATAAACCTAAACAAAAATGACAGGTTTAGAATCTGTATTGTTGGGTATTGTCCAGGGACTGACGGAATTCCTGCCTGTAAGCAGCAGCGGTCACCTCATTATTGGCAAAGAGTTATTAGGGATAGAGAACGAAAATTTAAGTTTCGAAATTGTTGTTCATGCAGCAACAGTTATGAGTACTTTAGTCGCCTTCAGGAAAGAGGTGTGGGAATTGTCAAAGGGTTTTTTTAAGTTCTCCCGCAATGCGGAGACAGACTATATTTTTAAAATACTGATCTCTATGATACCTGTCTTCATTGTGGGTGTTTTTTTAAAAGATCAGGTGGAAGCGATTTTTGGCAGCGGACTAATAGTTGTGGGTTTTTCTCTTTTAGGGACAGCCCTGTTGCTTACCATTTCCAATTATTTTAAACCCAGGGAGCGGGAGTTGTCATACAGAGATGCGTTCGTAATTGGTATTGCCCAGGCAGTTGCGGTACTTCCGGGTCTCTCCAGGTCGGGCACTACAATTTCCACAGGACTTATGTTAGGTATCAAAAGAGATCAAATAGCAAAGTTCTCGTTTTTAATGGTTCTTATTCCTGTCTTGGGAGAGGCTTTTCTTGAGCTTGTCTCCGGAGATCTTTCCGTCGCGAACTCCGGTATCAGCGTAACCACATTAAGTTTGGGATTTGTCTCAGCTTTTCTCTCAGGTCTTCTGGCTTGTAGGCTTATGGTATCCCTTGTCAGCAAAACTAAACTTCTGGGGTTCGCAATTTATTGTGCTGCAGTAGGTTTAGCATGTTTATTCTCAATAGCATTTTAATAAATAAATGAAAAACGAAAGCTCTCTATATTACTTTGTATCTGACATTCACCTGGGATTAGCTGCTTTTGATCCAAGTGAGAGGGAACGTAAGTTTGTGAAATTTCTCAGAGAACTTCCGGCTCAGACAAAAGCACTCTACCTTATAGGAGATATCTTTGATTTCTGGTTTGAATATAAATATGTAGTTCCAAGAGGATTCTCAAGAGTTCTGGGAGCATTGTCTAACCTTTCGGACAGAGGTGTAAAGATCTTTTTTTTTAAAGGAAACCACGATATGTGGACCTTCGGTTATCTGGAAAATGAGATTGGCCTCAAACTCTTGCAAGATCCGACAGTTGTTGATATAGATGGTAAGAAGTTTTGCCTTGCACACGGTGACGAACTCACCTCCATAGAACCGACTCACCTTTTATTAAAAAAGTTGTTCCATTCAAAAACGCTTCAGTTCCTTCTTGGTACGGTTCATCCAAGATGGACATTTGCTTTTGCTAAATGTTGGTCAAAAAGCAACAGGCTTTCTAAAGGGGAAGTGTTTAAATTCAGAGGAGAGGGTGAACCACTTTACCAATACGCCTGTGATTTTGAAAGGAGAGAAATGGTTGATTACTTTGTTTTCGGGCACTTTCATACTCCGGGTGAAATCAAAACCCCTCAGGGAGCAGGTTTCTATGTTCTGGGTGAGTGGATACACGGGTGCGAGTATTTGTGCTACGATTCAACAACGGACTGTATGAAATGGTTGTCGGGCAAAGATTAACCCCTTTAATTGTAAAGGGAGTAGTATAGATAATCAAACGAACCGTCGTAATACATTGTCACCAGCTCTTCCGTAAGCTTGTCTTCCCCAAATTTGTCATAAGGGTTTTTAAGGTTGGAGCCGAACATCTTTGCAACACCTTGCCAGAAAGTTGCCGTAAATCCACCCCTGTAGTTTTTAATAATATAAAAAGTGCTCAGCCCCACCTCCCGGTCTATCAATTTCATAAGCAACCTTCCTTGTGAAAAAGACATTTTTCTCAAAGGCTTTTCAAATTCTCTGAAAAGTTGAGTCTCAAATTTTTTAATATATTTTTCTTCCTCTCGTTTGCTAAGGTGCTTGCTGGCTAAAACACTGTCTGCCTCTTGAATTTTCTCTTTTGCCAAAAGTGCATACGGATAGGTCTTTTTAAAGTTGTAAATCAGTTTGTAATACTCTCTCCACTCCTTGCTGTTAGACCTTTTATGTGGTCTGGGGAATACATAGATAGTTTTCATTACATAAACAGTATCTTTTCCATCCAGTATATAACCTGCAATGTAGCTCCTGTCCTGAGAAAATCCCGCAACCCCAGAAGAATAGATGAATAGCAGAAATGTTCCTAACTTGATTAAAACTCTGACCATATACAAAGTTAGCTATAATTGTGATTCGTTCAAAAATCAGACCAAAACAAAATTAGGTTTTTTTTTAAATATTTGATAAGTACAACGTGACGGATTACATTTGTCCCACGCAAATTGCGAGGTTGAGCGGAACATTTACAGACCTTCTTGTTGCCTTTGGAGTAGCCTCCATTAAATTGAGCATAGTAGTGAAATATGGTGGACCGGTACAATAACCTTGTGGGAATAGAACATGTAGGTATCGGAACAGATTTCGACGGCAAAAATGAAGAATATTACAGTTGAGCTTCTTAGTAAATTTTTCTAATAAACTTTTGCACATTTAAATTTTTTGGTATATTTGCATCCCGCTAAATATGTGATTGATATACATATCTGGCTAAGGGATAGGGTTTTAGCCTTATTTTTTTTTAGACCAAAGCACCAAAAACATATTTACTGTTATTGTTAAACTGTAAAAAAACAATGTTACAACCAAAAAAAACCAAGTTCAGAAGGCAGCAGAAAGGCCGTATGAAGGGGATTGCTCAAAGGGGAAATCAACTTTCATTCGGATCGTTCGGGATTAAGACTACAGAGTCTTGCTGGCTAACAGGCCAACAAATTGAGGCTGCCCGTCAGGCCGTAGTAAGATACATGAAGCGTGAGGGTCAGATTTGGATCCGCGTTTTCCCTGATAAACCATTTACCAAGAAACCGGCTGAAGTTCGTATGGGTAAAGGAAAAGGAGCTCCGGAAGGTTTCGTTTGTCCTATTACTCCCGGCCGTATGTTGATTGAAGCAGAAGGAGTTCCGTTGGAAGTTGCCAAAGAGGCACTTCGTTTAGGTGCTCAGAAACTTCCGGTAATTACAAAATTTGTAGTTCGTAGAGATTACACTGAATAATTTAATGCAGAAGTATAATGAAAACTAAAGAGATACGCGAATTATCTGTAAATGATCTTAGAGAGCGCATTCAAACCGAAAAAGCCAATCTGATGCGCACAAAGATGAATCATTCTATTTCTCCATTAGATGATTTATCTAAGATTAAGAAAGCAAGGGTAAATATTGCCAGAATGCTCACTTTGTTGGGCCAAATGGAAACTAAGCAGGACAAAAAATAGTCATGGAAAGAAATCTTCGTAAAGAAAGAATAGGAGTAGTGGTAAGTAACAAGATGGATAAGTCTATCGTTGTTGCTGTAAAGAGAAAAGTAAAACACCCTATTTACGGTAAATTCGTAAATAAAACCACTAAGTTTGTTGCTCATGACGAGAAGAATGAGTGTAGCGAAGGGGATACCGTTCGCATCATGGAGACTCGTCCTTTGAGTAAGTCAAAATGCTGGAGACTAGTAGAAATTGTAGAAAAAGTTAAATAAGCCATGATACAGCAAGAATCGAGATTATTGGTGGCAGACAACAGTGGAGCAAAGGAGGTTCTTTGTATCCGAGTTTTAGGGGGGACCCGCCGCCGTTATGCCGGAGTTGGCGATAAAATTGTAGTTGCCGTTAAGAGTGCAATACCTGGAGGTGATGCCAAAAAAGGATCGGTTTCCAAAGCGGTAATAGTTCGTACCAAAAAGGAGATCCGTCGTGCAGATGGTTCATATATCCGTTTTGACGATAATGCGTGTGTGTTATTAAACGCTCAGGGTGAGGTTCGTGGTACCCGTATTTTCGGACCGGTAGCCAGGGAGTTGCGTGACAACTATATGAAGATTGTATCTTTAGCACCGGAGGTGTTATAATAAAAGGGATAGAAGGATATGAATAAGAAATTACATATTAAAAAAGGCGACACCGTGTATGTTAATGCCGGGAACGACCGTGGAAAGACAGGTAAAGTTCTTGAGGTAATTACGGAGAAGGATCGTGCCATAGTTGAGGGAATCAATATGGTAAGCAAACACACCAAACCTAATGCTAAACAACCGCAGGGTGGAATCATTAAGCAAGAGTCTGGTATTCATATTTCGAACCTGCAAGTTGTGGATCCTGTTAAAGGAGGTCCGACTCGTATTGGCCGTCGAATGAATGACAAAGGGAAATTAGTTCGTTACGCGAAAAAATCTGGAGAGGAGATTAAATAATGGCAAGTACTAAACCAAGTGCTGCACCAAAAGCAGCTACTAAAGCAAAAGCAGAAAAAACACAAAAGGCTGCTAAAACTGAAGGTGCTCAAGTAGTAGTCAAAGGATATATTCCGACTCTACAGAAGATGTATAAGGAAGAAATTATAGCCAAACTTTCAAAAGAGTTTGGTTATACCTCTGTTATGCAGGTACCAAAATTGACCAAGATTACTATTAACCAGGGTGTCGGAGCTGCTACAGGAGATAAGAAACTTGTAGAAATCGCTCAACAGGAATTAACCACCATAACCGGTCAAAAGGCTATGATGACTTACTCCCATAAGGATATATCCAACTTCAAACTTCGTAAAGGTATGCCTATTGGTGTTAAGGTAACTCTTCGCTCTACAAAGATGTATGAATTCCTCGAAAGACTTATTGCCGTTTCACTGCCTCGTATCAGGGATTTCAAAGGTATCAGTGAAAAATTTGACGGAAAGGGTAATTATACTCTTGGAATTAAAGAGCAGATTATCTTCCCTGAGATTGACATTGACAAGATTACCAAACTTCTTGGCATGGAGGTGACTTTTGTTACCACAGCCCAGAAGGATGAAGAGGCATTTGCACTTCTTCGTGAATTTGGTTTGCCTTTTAAAAATATTAAGAAATAATCTATAAAATTAGAAATAGATAATGGCAAAAGAATCAATGAAGGCACGCGAAATAAAACGCGCTAAACTATGTGCCAAGTATGCAGAAAAACGCAAAACTCTAAAAGAGGCAGGCGACTATGCTGCTTTAGACAAGCTTCCTAAAAATGCAAGCCCTGTCCGTCAGCATAACCGTTGCTCATTAACCGGCCGTCCAAAAGGGTTCATGCGTATTTTCGGCATCAGCCGTATCCAGTTTCGTGAAATGGCCAGCAAGGGACTTATCCCCGGCGTTCGCAAAGCTAGTTGGTAGAAATATATATTAATTATTGGATATCGGGCATCCTTCGGGGGTGTCGGTTAAAAACAAAAAACAAACTAAAATGACTGATCCAATTTCAGACTTTTTGACAAGAGTTCGTAATGCAGCTCTTGCAGGACACAAAGTTGTTGAGATTCCTGCTTCTAAGATGAAGCTTGAGTTAACCCGTATCCTTCACGAAAAGGGTTATATTCTGAGCTATAAGCTTGTAGAAGGTACTCCATACAACACAATTAAAATAGCGTTGAAGTATCATCCTGATACTAAGAAACCGGCTATTAAGAAAATAACCAGAATAAGCTCGCCCGGTTTAAGGCAGTATGTTGGCGTGGATGATATGCCAAGAGTATTGAACGGGCTAGGAATTGCCATTATTTCTACATCAAAGGGTGTAATTACAGATAAAGAGGCAAAGGACCTGAATGTTGGCGGAGAGGTAATCTGCTACGTATACTAACAGATAGCGAGTAATAATATTAATAATAGATAAATAGATGTCACGAATAGGAAAATTACCTGTAAACCTTCCAGCCGGAGTTACCGTAAAGGTAGACTCCGGGAACGTGGTTAAGGTTAAAGGCCCCCTCGGTGAGTTAGCTCAGAAAGTTGATGCTGACATAACAGTCACCGTAGAGGGGAATGTAGTTACAGTCACCCGCCCGACCGATCAGCCTCGTCACCGCTCATTGCATGGTCTGTATCGTGCTTTGATCCAAAATATGGTTACAGGGGTCTCTACCGGATACACTGTAAAACAAGAGTTGGTTGGTGTGGGATACCGTGCAGAGGTTAAAGGACAAATTCTCGAACTAAGCTTAGGTTACTCTCATGATATTCATTTAATGTTACCATCTGAGATCAAGGCTACTGCCGAAGTTGTAAAGAAGGGTGCCAACCCTGTAGTTACAATGACAAGCTACGATAAGCAACTTCTTGGTATGGTGGCTGCAAAAATACGCTCATTGCGTAAACCTGAACCTTACAAAGGAAAAGGTATTAAGTTTGTTGGTGAACAACTTCGTCGCAAAGCCGGTAAATCGGCCAGCGCTAAATAATAAGTGGAGGATATATGGCTTTAAATAAAATTGAAAGAAGAAAAAGAATACAGCACCGCATTCGCAAGGTTGTAAACGGTACTCAGGAGAGACCAAGATTAGCTGTGTTCAGAAGCAACAAGCAGATATATGTTCAGCTGATTAACGATATCGATGGTGTTACACTTGCTTCTGCAAGCTCTGCAGACAAGGTTATTGTAGAATCCTGCAAAGGTAAACCAGGTATCGAGGTTGCAAAATTAGTCGGTAAACTGGCAGCTGAGCGTGCTGTTGAAAAGGGTATCTCAGAGGTATCTTTCGATCGCGGAGGTTACCTTTACCACGGAAGAGTAAAAAGTTTAGCAGATGCCGCCCGTGAAGGTGGTCTTAAATTCTAAGATAGAGTATGACAAATGCAAATGTAAAAAAAGTTAAGACTACCGATCTTGAATTGAAAGACAGATTGGTGGCAGTTCAGAGGGTAACCAAAGTAACCAAAGGTGGTCGCCACTTTAGCTTTGCAGCTATTGTAGTGGTTGGGGACGAAAAGGGTGTAGTTGGTTATGGCCTTGGAAAAGCTAATGAAGTTACAACTGCTATCTCTAAAGGGATAGAGGATGCAAAGAAAAATCTTGTAAAGATTCCTCTTAGTAAGAAGACCATTCCACACGAACAGGAGGCTAAGTTTGGTGGTGCAAGGGTATTTATGAAACCTGCTGCAGAGGGAACCGGAGTTAAAGCCGGTGGTCCCCTTGGGATCCAGGCCGGGCCAAACCATCATTACCGTGTATTTGAAGCCGGATGTAAAAATTATGTACGATTTTGAACTTCAAGTTTTCCAAGATGTGAATGGAAAGCGTGTATACCCCATAATATATGGGGGCACCACCTACTTGCCCATTCGGGCCATTTCCGGTTTGATGGGAGCTTCTATCGAATGGAATAGTAGTACTCAAACCATTTCCATCCATAGGGATGTGCCTACACCGGTGGAAGAGCGGTCTGCGGCAACGGTGGCCATGACGGATTTATTCAATCAGGCGGTGGAATTGTACAATCAATCCACAGCCAAGATTTCTGTGTTGCAATCTACCCAGGATTCCCTTCAACTGCAAGCCATGGCAGATGGTGTGAGCATTGATTATGAGGTGGCCAAGGCCAATACGGCGTTGGGAAAAGAAATTAAGAA
>JBAYMP010000014.1:0-45876 GCA_041663505.1 Bacteroidales bacterium
AATGGAACTCTTCTGCCTCTGCCGTTTTAAGTAACACATCTCCCTCCTGTGTATCCAGAAATTCTCCTTTTTCATTTAATAGTTTAAGTGCGTTCCACTGTTTTGGATTATGGGAGGCTGTCAGTATTATACCTCCATCCGCCCCATCAAAAACCACTGCCATCTCAACTGTAGGAGTAGAGGCGAGTCCTGCATTTACGACATCAATGCCACATGCCATAAGGGTTCCGCATACAAGCTGATCCACCATCTGTCCGGAAATACGGGCATCCCTTCCGACAACCACTTTGTATCTCTCTTTAAAGCCCAACCTCACTTTCAAACGGGTAGAGTATGCAGCAATGAATTTAACTGTATCTATAGGAGTAAGGGCACCTCCCGTCTCACCTCCGATGGTTCCCCTGATTCCTGATATAGACTTTATTAGTGTCATAGAAAATATAAATTATAGCTGTTTGCTTTGTACGAAGTTTTATTATCGAAATTAAGTCAGGAATCCAAGTAAAATACCGGCTGCAACCGCACTGCCGATAACTCCGGCAACATTAGGACCCATTGCGTGCATAAGCAAGTAGTTTGTCTTATCGTATTCGCGACCGATCTGATTTGAAACTCTGGCCGCTGCCGGAACAGCAGATACACCTGCATTTCCAATAAGCGGGTTGATTTTATTACCCTCTTTAAGGAACAGATTTATGATTTTAACAAATGATACTCCGCCGAATGTAGCAATAACGAATGACAGAGCTCCTAAAATGAAAATGTATACAGAAGTCATCTGCAAAAACTTGTCTGCCTGAGTAGAAGCACCGACAGTGAGACCTATTAGAATTGTAACTACGTCAATCAGAGGTCCTCTGGCAGTTTCTGCCAAACGACGGGTAACGCCACTCTCTTTTAACAAATTACCAAAAAACAACATACCTAACAGAGGGAGACCGGAAGGAACAACAAAGCCAGTCAGAAGAAAACCTATAATCGGAAATAGTATCTTCTCTGTCTGAGATACGGCTCTTGGTGGTTTCATTTTTATGAGTCGCTCCTTCTTTGTTGTAAGAAGCCTCATAACCGGAGGCTGAATGACAGGAACCAATGCCATATATGAGTATGCAGAAATTGCAATGGCTCCAACTAAGTCGGGAGCTAATCTGGAAGATAGGAATATGGCAGTAGGACCATCCGCTCCGCCTATTATACCAATTGCTGCAGCATCTGTAGCTGAGAATCCCAATAATAATGCAATAGCATATGCGCCGAATATACCTAATTGTGCAGCGGCACCAACAAGAAGCAGCTTAGGGTTTGATATTAGTGCCGAGAAGTCTGTCATAGCTCCGATTCCAAGGAAAATCAACGGGGGATACCAGCCTTTTATAACACCTTGATACAGTATATTCAATACTGAACCCTCTTCATAAACTCCAATTTCCAATCCTGGGAAAAACGGGATATTTCCTATGATTATTCCAAATCCGATTGGAACCAACAACATTGGTTCCCAACCTTTTTTTATAGCAAGATAAATAAAAATGCAACCAATAATGATCATCACGATATTACCCAGTTGTGCATTTGCAAACCCGGTATACTGAAAGAATTGTTGCAAATTACCTTCTAACATTGCAAAAATACCTTTATCCATATTATCCGATAGTTATAAGGGTAGTTCCCTCCAAAACAGAATCTCCTGCGTTTATCTTTATACTGATGACCTTTCCATCTGCGCTTGATTCAATAACGTTCTCCATTTTCATTGCCTCAAGAACCATTAACTTTTGTCCTTTCTTAACGGCATCACCCACTTTTACTGAAATTTCCAGAACGACACCCGGAAGAGGTGAAGTAATAGAAGTAATAGATGTCTCGTTGCCGGAACTGACGGGAGGCTGAACAGATGCGGTTGGTTTTGAAATTGTATTCGGAACAGATGTCATAAAGGTTTTAGGTGCTGCTGAAATCGATTTTTTAATCGGTTTGTCAATTTCTACTTTAAAAGGAATTCCATTAACCTCGACTTCTGCAACGGTATCCTCAATATCGGTAATAGTGACTGCATAGTCGTTACCGTTAATTTTTAATTTATATTCTTTCATACTAATAAACTTTTTTAATTATTTTTTATGAGGAGTTTCCCTAAGTGTGTAAATTTTTGAACTCCAAGGAGAGTAATTCTTGGTAACTTTTGAAATTGTCAAAATTGTGTTTTCAATATCATGACTTTCGCTATCTTGGCTGTATGCGTGAATGGCAGTTGCGATTGCCGCATAAACCTCGGCCGATACATTGGCTACCTGAGGCTTGCCGCTTGACGCAGATGCAACTTGAGATTTCTGCCTGTTCTTCATTTTATGATACTTGCCAATGTATCTGAATACAAAATAGAGTAAAATCAAAGCCAGAAAAACAATAGACATAGCTGTAATAGCCATAATAATTCCGTATGGATCCATTTCTTTAATCTGAACTCCCGGAGAGACTTTGTCTACACCCTCGTTATGTGTACAAGGAGAAGTTTGAGGCATAACCTGCCAACCCTCCTGACCAATCCTGTCTCCGACACCATCAAAGGCACGGCCATATGAAACATTGGTATCCAGTAGTTCATGAGAAATTTTAATTCTGTCTATAATTGTTTGACCATCAGATGCTACAAATATTATCTCGTCTGAATTTTCTAACGAGAAATTAATGTGGAAAGTACCTCTGAATGGCTTGTTATCTGCCCAAAACAGAACATGTTGTCTTGGTTCAATTAAAGTATTGGCATCCGATTTA
Organism: Bacteroidales bacterium; assembly: GCA_041663505.1. Lineage (GTDB taxonomy): Bacteria > Bacteroidota > Bacteroidia > Bacteroidales > UBA932 > Bact-08. The sequence continues at coordinate 2,776 of JBAYMP010000014.1, forward strand.
GGAATTACATACTTTTTTAAGTTGTCAGGATCATTTGTTAAAAAGCATCCGCCAATGTTAACTGAACCATAAGAGGAGTTGAATAGTTCTATCCAACCATTTTTGTTTCCAAAGTCATCTTCGAAATCATTTGTATTAATTACTAAAAATTCATTAATACATACGTCTTCCTGATTTTGGGCACCAAGGTTCAGCCCTGTAACCAAAAATCCCAGCAACAAAAATATTTTATATACTTTCTTCATCTTTTTGTTGTTTAATTAATTATAGAGGCAGATTGTCATGCTTTTTGGCAGGATTAGTCAATTTTTTAGTCGCGAGTTGCTGAAGAGCCCTTATAATGCGGAAACGGGTATTTCTTGGTTCAATTACGTCGTCTATGTAACCGTAGCGGGCAGCATTGTATGGATTTGCAAATGCATCTCTGTACTCTTTTTCTTTCTGACCTGCGAAAACTTCAGGATTTTCTGCTGCTGCCATCTCTTTGCCGAAAAGAACTTCAATTGCGCCGGATGGACCCATAACGGCAATCTCTGCTGTAGGCCAGGCATAGTTGATATCACCGCGAAGATGTTTGCTGCTCATTACGCAATAAGCTCCGCCGTATGATTTCCGAAGTGTAACTGTAATTTTTGGGACAGTTGCTTCACCATATGCATACAAAAGTTTTGCACCGTGCAGAATGATTCCGCCATACTCTTGCTGTGTGCCTGGAAGGAAGCCCGGGACATCTACCAGTGTTACCAGAGGAATGTTGAATGCATCGCAGAAACGTACAAAACGGGCAGCCTTTCTTGAGGCACTGTTATCGAGAACTCCGGCAAGGACCTTAGGCTGATTTGCAACGATACCTACAGATGTACCATTAAAGTGGGCAAATCCGACAATGATATTCTTTGCGTAGTCTTTATGAACCTCAAGAAATTTTCCGTCATCTACGATTGCTCCGATAACCTCATACATATCGTACGGTTTGTTCGGACTGTCAGGAATAATTTCGTTCAGAGAATCTTCAAGACGGTCAATAGGATCATTTGTGAGAAGAAGCGGAGCCTCTTCCAGATTGTTCTGTGGTAAGAAGCCGAGAAGATCTCGTATAACCTTTATTCCCTCTTCCTCAGAATCTACGGCAAAGTGAGCAACACCGCTCTTGGATGCGTGAACAGAGGCTCCTCCGAGGTTTTCCTGATTTACATCTTCTCCTGTAACGGTTTTAACTACTTTAGGACCAGTAAGAAACATATAGCTTGTGCCCTTTGTCATAAGAATAAAGTCTGTTAGTGCAGGAGAGTAAACTGCACCGCCGGCACAAGGGCCGAAAATTGCAGAAATCTGAGGAATAACTCCGGATGCGAGTATGTTTCGTTGGAATATCTCGGCATAGCCGGCAAGAGCGTTGACTCCCTCCTGAATACGCGCTCCGCCTGAGTCGTTAATGCCTATTACAGGGGCTCCCATCTTCATAGCCTGATCCATAATTTTGCAAATTTTCATAGCAAAGCTTTCAGAAAGAGAACCTCCGAAAACTGTAAAATCCTGTGCAAAAACATATACTAACCTTCCTTCAATAGTACCATATCCGGTAACCACTCCATCTCCGAGAAAAGTATCTTTTTCCATTCCAAAGTTGGTACACCTGTGGGTTACAAACATGTCAAACTCTTCAAAGCTGCCTTCGTCAAGTAACATTTCTATCCTTTCGCGAGCAGTGAACTTCCCTTTTTGATGTTGGGAGTCAATTCTTTTTTGACCACCGCCCAAACGCGCTTTCTCACGAAGTTGAATCAGCGCTTTAACTTGTTCAAGTTGTTGGCTCATTGTATATATTAATTATTTAATTTTAAATTAGTTATTAATTAACTTTTTTGGGATCTTCACACAATTCGGTTAAAACTCCGATTGTCGATTTTGGATGGAGAAATGCAATGTTTAAACCTTCGGCACCTTTTCTTGGGGACTTATCGATCAATTGAACACCTTTAGACGCCAGCTCGTCAAGAGATTTTTGGACTCCATCTTCAGTTGAAAAAGCAATATGGTGAACTCCTTCTCCCTTTTTTTCCAGGAACTTACCGATAGGCCCTTCGGGATCTGTGCTTTCTAATAGCTCAATTTTTGTTTGTCCAATTTTAAAAAATGCAGTTTTAACTTTTTGTTCCGCAACTTCTTCTACAGCATAACACTTGAGTCCGAGCATGTTTTCATAATATGGTATTGCTGTTTCCAATGAATTAACAGCAATACCGATGTGCTCAATATGCGACAGTTTCATAAAATATAAATTATTGATTCTAAATACTAAAGTAAATATCCTACAAATGTAGCAATTTATATATAGGCAGCCAAAAAAAAAGTGATTGGATATCCAATCACTTTTTTTTGTTTACAGACAATTAATTTGCCATTGTATGGTATACGTTTTGAACGTCATCATCATTTTCGAACCGTTCTATAAGTTTGTCGAGGTCAGTTTTTTGTTCCTCTGTCAATTGTTTTAACTCTACTGTAGGAATTCTTTCAAAAGCCCCGGATACAAGTTCAAAACCCTTCTCCTCGATAAACTTCTGTATTGTGCCATAGGATTCGAAAGAACCATAAATTACAATCTCTTCTTCTTCTTTAAATACCTCGTCGGCACCATAATCAATCAGATCAAATTCCAACTCTTCGATATCCAAAGGTTTTGACGATTTTATCTTGAATACGCACTTTCTTTCAAACATAAATTCAACACTTCCCTGAGTTCCCAAAGAACCGCCAAACTTATTGAAATAGCTTCTGATATTGGCAACAGTCCTTGTAGAATTGTCGGTGGCAGTCTCAATTAAAAATGCTATACCATAAGGGCCGTATCCTTCATATACAACCTCTTTGTAATCGTTGTGCTCCTTTTCAACCGCTCTTTTGACAGCCCTTTCGACATTATCTTTAGGCATATTCTCGGAACGGGCAGAGGAAATAAGGGCTCTAAGGCGTGGGTTATTATCCGGATCAGTACCACCGGATTTTGCAGCCATCGTAATCTCTTTTCCCAATCGTGTAAAGACACGGGACATATTGCCCCAACGCTTAAACTTTCTCTCTTTACGAAACTCAAATGCCCTTCCCATACCTGATTCTGTTATTTTATCCTTGAGATATACTTGTCAATTTCGTAACCTTCAACTGTCTTCGGATATTTGACCTTAATCTCCTCGTATGCTTTTATGGCGTTATCCTTATCACCAAGTTCTTCGTACATTATACCTGCCTTTAACAGATAACCTGCGGTAAAAGGGTTGTCGACGTGCTTTGCAGCTTTCATATAATAATCCACAGCCTCTTTGTTTTGTTGCAGTCCTGCATAAGCATCACCAATGTTGCAAAGGGCACGGGCCTGGAGAACAAGATCTTTTCCGTCGTACTTTTTAAGCATCGAGATTGCTTCGTTGTAGTTTCCCAATTGGAGCTCGCTTATTCCTGCATAGAGATAGACAGCTTCTCCTGCATTATCTCCATATTCATCTATTATTTGTTTGAAACCCAAAGAGTTGCCATCTCCGTTTAGAGCCAGGGCAAACGAATCTGCACGAAAGTATTGTTCTGCAGCAAATGTTTGCGCCATTGCCTCATTGATACGAGGTTTGCGGTACAGATGCTGATATGCAAAACCAATTGCAGTTATAGCAAGAATGGCGATTATAGAGTAAAGTAACGGTTTTTTGTACCTTTCAATAAAGTGCTCTGTTTTGTTAAGAGCTTCGCCTACTGATTCTTCCGGTTCGTGATGTTTGATGTTCTTTGACATTTCTTTTTTCAATTTTTATGCAGGTTGCAAAATTACAACATTTTGTCTAATCTCAAATATTTAATTGAGAAATGTAGTAACTTTGTACTATAAACTCATGCAAATGTATCTTAAAAAGATTTCAATTACGAATTTCAAGAATATTTCCGAGGCTCAAATTAATTTCTCACCAAAAATAAACTGTATCACAGGAATTAATGGCTCCGGAAAAACAAACCTTCTGGATGCAGTTTATTATCTTTCGATGACCAAAAGTTTCTTTTCCGGTATGGACCAGTACACTATCAAGTATGATTGTGATATGACAGCCCTTCACGCGGAGTACCTGAGGGAAGATGGGACAGAGGAGACTATATCATTGTCATTAGATCAGAATGGAGAAAAACATATCAAGAGAAACTCCAAAAGTTATACTCGTCTTTCAGACCATATCGGTCTTATTCCTATTGTTATGGTTTCGCCGGCAGATACATCTTTAATAAATGAGAGCGGAGAGGAGAGGAGAAAGTTTTTAAATGCAATCCTTTCACAACTGGACAGGGAGTATCTGAGAAGATTGCAGAATTATAATCAACTTCTAAACCAAAGAAACAGACTGCTTAAAGGGATAAACGTCCCCGATGAGCTTCTCTCGGCCTTTTCAGAACAGTTGTCATATCATGCATCCTACATATACAGGTCGAGAAAAGAGTTTTGCAATAAGCTGCTCCCGCTTGTAACCTATTATTATGGAATGCTTTCCGGTGGTAGAGAAGAGATTGGAATCGAATATAAGTCGGACCTTGGAGAGTCCTCTCTTATTAATCTACTCGAACAGAACAGAGAGAAGGACAAGGCTCTCAAATATACAACTGCCGGAATTCAGCGGGATGATCTTATTTTTCTTATGAATGGATATCCGATAAGAAAATGCGGCTCTCAGGGACAGCAGAAATCTTTTTTAATATCTCTGAAACTTGCTCAGTTTTCAATTATGAAAGATATCCACACCATCCCTCCGATATTGCTTCTGGATGATGTTTTTGACAAACTTGACATACTTAGGGTTGAATATCTTCTCAGGTTGGTCTCTTCTGATTTTTTTGGACAAATTTTTATTTCCGACAGTAATAAAGTCCGTATTTCCAATATTTTAGAGACTATTAACGGAGATTCTACTTCCATGGAAATAGAGAACGGGGAAATATTATGAAAAGGGAGAACTACATAAAGATAGATGAGCTACTCGACAGGTTTATCAAAGAATTCGGACTGGAGAATGGATTGCAAAGGACCAGGGTTTTTAATGCCTGGGACCAGGTTGTAGGGTTAAAATTTTCTAAGCTTACCATCAATAAATTTTATAAGGATAACAAGCTGTATTGCTCCATAAGCTCTTCTGTTGCAAGGGACCAGTTGTTTGTAAGAAGATTGCAAATAAAGAAGCAGATCAATGAGATTCTTGGTAAAGAGTATGTCGCCGAGATTGTATTAAAATGAGTAAAAGAATAAAAGTTGTTGTCGATGATGATATCCCTTTTATCAAAGGAACGTTAGAGCCTTATGCCTCTGTTTTATATTACAAGGGAGACAAAATCGATTCTCAGGAAGTTTTGGATGCAGATGCACTTATTATCAGAACAAGAACCAAATGTAATGCTCGGTTACTCAATGGTAGCAAGGTTAAATTCATAGCTTCGGCAACGATTGGTACCGATCATATAGATATGGATTATTGCAGGAAAAACGGAATAGTTTTTACTAATGCTGCCGGGTGTAATGCATGGGGTGTAGTTCAGTATGTTCTTACTGCAATTTTCTCGATAGCTAAAAAAAAGGATATAGACTTGACAAACAAAATTATAGGAATAATCGGTGCCGGAAATGTGGGAGAGAGATTGGCTGTTACCTGCGAATCCCTGGGATTCAGGGTGCTAAGATGCGATCCGCCGGTGAAGGAAATTTTGACAAAAAACCTTGGGTTTAATGATGCCGGACGCTTTTCGGTAGACAGATCAACACTTAAACCTGAGCAATTCTTCGATTTGTGGCAAGTGACTCAGAAGGCAGATATAGTAACACTCCACGTTCCATTAGACTCTTCTACCAGAGCTCTTTTCGGTAAAGATTTTTTTTCAAGTCTTAAGCCGGGTGCTATTTTTATAAATTCATCCCGCGGAGAGGTGATAGATGAGGTTGCATTAATGGAGGCAAGGCAAAAACTTGCCGGAATTGCCCTGGACGTCTGGAAAAATGAGCCGGAAATAAACCAAAGTCTTATGAAAATGGTAGATATTGCGACTCCTCATATTGCCGGTTACTCTCTGGAAGGAAAAATGAACGCAACTATGATTGTCGTTCGGGAATTTTCCAAATACTTTTCTATAAAGGAGCTATCTGATTTTGGAATCGATTACCCGGAACCTTACACTGTTAAAACAGACAATCTTTGCTCATTTTTAACTGAAAGTTTTCCAATCTATGATGAAGATAAAAAGTTGAGAGAAAATCCCTGCTCTTTTGAGAAAATAAGGTCTTCCTACACCTACAGAAGAGAGATCTCCGGTGAAATGTATAGGGCAATCGGTAAAATAAATCAAAACCATGACAAGATATGTTAAACCTGAATGACCTGAAACAGTTGGAGGAAAAAGGTATTTCTAAAGAATCTGTTCTGAGAGAGATAGAGTTCTTTAAAAGTGGATTTTCTTATCTTAGAATTGTAGCTCCTGCTACAGAGGAACGGGGCATTAAACAGCTTTCTGAGAGGGAGCAAAGTTATGCTATTGAAGCATATGATAATTTTGAAGGAGAGGTATGTAAATTCGTCCCTGCGTCAGGGGCTGCTTCCAGAATGTTCAAAGATTTGTATGACGGTCTTGCAAAACTTGAGAGAGGAGAACTCCCCGGTAAAAACTCATCTGTCAACCTGTTTTTTCATTCCTTGGGGAGTTTTGCCTTTTATAATGACCTTACCAAACTGCCGGAATATAATACGAATGATCGATTATCCACTTTAAAAAAGATACTGTTGTCTCCGGGACTCAATTATGGATCGTTGCCTAAGGGGCTGATCAAATTTCATAAGTATCTACAAGGTTCGCGCACATCTTTTGAAGAACATTTGGTTGAAGCGGCACTCTATGCAAAAGGGAAGGATGGCATAGCAAGGGTTGTGGTAACAGTTTCTCCTGAACATCTTGCCTGTTTCACCTCTCTTTTGGAGAAGGTAAGAAGTAGATACGAATCAAGATATAATGTTACTTACGATGTAAGATTCACCATTCAGAAACCCTCAACCGACACTATAGCAGTTGACGATAATGATGAACCGTTCCGAAAACCCGACGGCACCTTGGTTTTTAGACCGGGAGGTCATGGTGCTTTGATAGAAAATTTAAATGACTTGACTGCAGACATAGTAATAATCAAAAATATAGATAATGTAGTCAAAGAGCAACTCCTGCCCGATACAATCAAATGGAAAAAAATTCTCGGAGGTGTTCTTATATCGGTTCAGAAAAAGATTTTCAAGTATTTAAACGTGCTGGACGGAGAGAGTAATCAAGATATTGTCAGGGAGATAACTGAATTTTTGGAGCAAGAATTTTGTATTAGAATTCCCTCGGTACCGGATTCAATACTTATAGAATTTCTAAGAGCAAAACTTAACAGACCGGTAAGGGTGTGCGGAATGGTCAAGAACCTTGGTGAGCCAGGCGGAGGACCATATATTGTGTATGATGCCGATGGTTCTACCTCTCTGCAAATATTGGAGAGCGCACAGTTAGATAAAAACAATCCCGAAACAGCTGAATTGATCAATAGATCAACTCATTTCAACCCTGTAGATCTGGTTTGTTCATTAAAAGATTACAAAGGAATTAAATTTGACCTTCACAAGTTTATCGACCCCGAGGCCGGTTTTATATCTCATAAAAGTTATGAAGGACGTTCGTTGAAGGCTCAGGAGCTTCCCGGATTATGGAATGGAGCGATGAGTCAATGGAATACTGTTTTTGTCGAGGTTCCTGTCATTACATTTAATCCTGTCAAGACTATTTTGGACCTTCTCAGACCCGAGCATCTCGCTTAATCACATTAAACTTATTTATTGAAGAAAATTCCTGAACCTTTTGTGCCGTTTTTGAACAGCAGTTGGTGATTCTTACGTACTCTTGCTTTCCAGTCACCCTTATGGTATGCGTAGCTTACAATCAAAGGAACAACTGTGGTGGCCTCTGCGTAAACCATCTGCTCGTGAGCGGTATTCACCTTGCCCCATGAGTTTGCCTCTTTTAGAGTAGAACTTGAACAAGCTCCATCGCGAACGTCTGCGACAGTGATTTGAACGGCATATTGGTGCATTGCAACATCAAAACCGAGGCACTCTGCACATACTACAGTGTCTTGAGCGAAATTCTTAGGAACGCCGCCGCCTATCATAAACAGACCGCTAGTCTTTGCAGAGAGTTTTACCTCTGTAAGTTCACGGAAATCTGCTACAGAATCTATGGACATATAAGGCCTACCCTCCTTCATTCTCTCAATCTGGTGCATAACCAGGCCAAAGCCGGCACTGCAGTCACTGAAAGCAGGAACGAAGATTGGAATATTCAATTCGTATGCTGTTTGAATCAAAGAGTTCTTCTTTACTGAATTCTTGCTGAGCCATTTTCCGATTTCATATATGAATTCGCGTGAAGAGTATGGACGAAGCTCTAAAGAATCTGCAATTTCCTTAATTGTAGCATCGCAATTCTGAAGCTCCTCTTCGTCTATAAAGGTATCGTAAATTCTGTCTATATAGTTAGATCTAAGGTGAGTGTCATCGATAAAAGGAGTTCCTTTGTAATGTTTGTAACCCAGAGCTTCAAAGAAATCCATGTCGATTATTGATGCTCCGGTAGATACCACGGCGTCTATCATGTTAAAGCGGAGCATATCTACATAAACCTGCATACACCCTGCAGCAGAGGTACTTCCAGCAATAATCAGCCAGTTGGTTGATTCCTTGTCTTTTATCATTAATTGAAGAATGTCGGCAGCAGCGGCAGTGTCACGCGAAGTAAAAGACATATCACGCATCGAATCAATAATAGGAGTGGAATCTATTTTTGTAATGTCTATGTGCTTGATGGTTTCTTGCAGTAAATCTTTCTTTTCAGGTTTCATTTCAGATCAAATTTAATTTCGTGCAAAGATAGATATTTTCAGTTAAGAACAAGTTTTTTACTACTTTTGCCTGTCAAAATCTTAGCTTCAATTATACTATGTTTGATATACAAACTCTAACGAAATTCAAAACAATTGAAACCCCTTTTTACTACTACGATTTAGCATTATTAAGGAAAACTCTTGATTTATACAAAACCAGAATCGAAAAATATAACTACCATGCTCATTATGCATTAAAGGCAAATGCAAATGAGAAAATCCTCTCTATCATTAAAAATTACGGAATAGGTGCCGACTGCGTAAGCGGAAATGAAGTTTCTCTGGCCCTTAAAACCGGTTTTGATGCGGATAAAATTGTATTTGCCGGTGTTGGTAAGTCTGACAAAGAGATAATAACAGCTCTCAAGGGAGGTATTTTCAGTTTTAACTGTGAATCAATTCCCGAGATTGAGGTTATCAACAATTTAGCCGGAGGGCTTGGCCGGAAAGCAAAAATTTCTCTACGGATAAATCCCGATATAGATGCTCATACTCATAAGTATATCAGTACCGGTCGTTCGCAGGATAAATTCGGAATAAGCTCCTGGATGTTCGAATCTGTTTTGAATACTATCAAAATGTGCCCCAATATTGAGCTTATAGGCCTTCACTTTCATGTAGGATCGCAAATTACAGATCTTAATGTTTTTGAAATGCTTTGTCAAAGGGTGAACGAGCTTCAGGGGTGGTTCAGGGACCAAGGTCTGCTTCTGGGCAATATTAACCTGGGAGGAGGCTTGGGAATCGATTATTCGGACCCGGACACCAATCCTATGCCTGACTTTAATAAGTATTTTAGTATTATAAACAAAAACTTAAAAAAATACCCTGGACAGATAATACATTTTGAGCCGGGAAGGGCCCTTGTTGCTCAGTGTGGAACGCTAATATCCAGAGTGTTGTATGTTAAAATGGGAAAAGGAATGAAGTTTGCAATTCTGGATGCAGGAATGAATGATTTAATCCGCCCCGCACTGTATCAGGCTCACCATAAGCTGCAAAACCTCACCTCTGAAGGTCGGGTAATGAGATACGATGTTGTAGGTCCGATTTGTGAATCCAGCGACAGGTTCGGGGAAAATATTCCTATGCCAGAAACAGAAAGGGGAGATCTGATTGCCATCCGTTCTGCAGGTGCATATGGACAAGTTATGAGAATGAGGTATAATCAAAGAGAGCTGGCTCCAGAGTATTATTCGGAATAAATATACTTAATTAAATCGATTGGTTATGAGTAGAGTAAGTTCAAAGGAAAAATACGTAAATATGGTTTACAAGCTCTTCAGAAAAAAGGGTTTGAGACTGACTATGGATGAAATTGCCAAAGAATTAAAAGTTACAAAAAAGACACTCTATAATAACTTTGCGAGTAAGGACGACCTTATGCGTATAGTGATGCAGCATGTACTCGGGGAGATTGAATTTAAAATCAATTTGGCCCTTACACGAGGAGAAAATGCCATAGAGGCCCTTTACCATACAAGTAATATGTTGAATAAGTCGCTCGAGGAGATCGGACCACTTTTGTTGAATGATTCTGCCACCATCCTTCCGGATCTTAAACTTCTGGACCATACCGACCGGATGAGCTTTTACTCAAAAATTATCTCGGATAATCTTGACAGAGGAATTTTGGAGAAATTGTACAGGGTTGATATTAACAAAGAGCTTATTACCCTCTTCTTCACATCTGCTATGGCTAAAATATACTCGTGGGACGGATCGTATCTGTTTTTGAGAGACCCTTATATTTTTCATTCAGAGTTGATAAGGTATCATTTGGAAGCGGTGGTAAACGATCAGGGGAGGGAAATGCTAAAGGATTTTATCAAAAAATAACTAATTTTGCAGTCTGAAAAAATATAATCAAAGAGATGTTTGAAAATTTAATAGATAGGTTAGAGAGTTCGTTTAAGCTCCTTAAGGGTGAGGGTAGAATTACTGAGATTAATGTTGCAGAGACTTTAAAGGAGATTCGCAAAGCTTTACTGGACGCCGATGTCAGTTACAAAATAGCGAAGAATTTCTGTGACGATGTAAAACAAAAGGCACTTGGTGAGAACGTTCTGAAATCCGTTCGCCCCGGCCAGATGATGACCAAAATAGTTCACGATGAGCTTACTCTTCTTATGGGTAGCGAGTCTTCCGACATATCTGTTAAAGGTAACCCCGGGATTGTTCTGGTAGCAGGTCTGCAAGGTTCCGGTAAAACAACATTTTCAGGAAAGCTGGCTCTTAACTGTAAGACAAAGAGGGGACTTAAGTGTATGCTGGTTGCCTGTGACGTTTACAGACCAGCTGCAATCGAACAGTTAAAGGTATTGGGGGAACAAGTAGGAGTTCCGGTATATTGGGAAGAAGATTCAAAGAATCCGGTTCAGATTGCGAAAAATGCGATAGCTAAGGCAAAACAAGAGGGTTACTCCCTTGTAATAGTGGACACTGCAGGGCGAATGGCTATTGATGAACAGATGATGAACGAGATCGCTGCTATCAAAAAGGCGGTTAACCCTACCGAAACACTCTTTGTGGTAGATTCAATGACAGGCCAGGATGCGGTGGATACAGCAAAGACCTTTAACGACAGACTAGATTTTGACGGAGTGGTTCTTACAAAGCTGGATGGTGACACCCGTGGTGGTGCAGCTCTCTCTATAAGAGCAGTGGTAAACAAACCAATTAAATTTGTGTCTGCAGGGGAAAAGATGGAGGCACTTGATGTTTTCCATCCACAGAGAATTGCAGATAGAATTCTGGGAATGGGAGACGTTGTCTCTCTGGTTGAAAAGGCACAGGAGCAATTCGACGAGGAGGAGGCCAGAAAACTTCAAAAAAAACTTGCCAAGGACCAGTTTACCCTCACCGATTTCTATTCCCAGATTCAGCAGATAAAGAAAATGGGAAACATAAAGGATCTGGCCTCAATGATTCCGGGCATGGGTAAGGCTCTCAAAGATGTGGACATAGACAACTCTTCCTTTAAAAGTATAGAGTCCATCATCCAATCTATGACTGTTCAGGAGAAGGAGAATCCCAGCATTCTCAACGGCAGCAGGAGAAAAAGAATAGCAATGGGGAGCGGAACTTCCCTGGCTGAGGTTAACCGCTTAATCAAGCAATTCGAGGATACACGAAAGGTGATGAAAAACATGGCGGGTGGTGGAAAAAATGCGATGAGAGCACTCGGAGGAATAAGAAAAAGATAACGAATCCTAAATAAAACGGGGTATGACAATTCTTGACGGAAAAGCAACTGCAGAACAGATAAAGCTGGAAATTGCAGATAGGGTAGATGAGATAATTAAAAACGGAGGCAAAAGACCCCATTTGGCAGCGATTCTGGTGGGAAAAGACGGAGCTTCGCAAACTTATGTGGACAATAAAGAGAAAGCTTGTGCACTTGTTGGTTTCAAATCGACTATTATAAAATTCCCCTCTGATATATATGAGGATAAACTTTTGAGTGAAATTAAACGCATCAATGCCGACAGTAACATTGACGGTTTGATTGTTCAGTTGCCATTACCAAAACACATAAATGAACAAAAAATCATCGAGTCGATTGACCCGAAAAAAGATGTGGATGGTTTTCACCCGGTAAATGTGGGCAGAATGGTTTTGGGTCTTCCTTCATTTGTTTCGGCAACTCCGGCTGGTATCCTGGAGCTCTTATCGAGGTATAAGGTTGAGACAGACGGCAAACATTGTGTAATTATAGGAAGGAGCAATATTGTCGGTCGCCCGATGGCTAACCTTCTCTCTCAAAAGTCAGCTCCGGGTAATTGTACTGTTACAATATGCCACAGCCGCACCAAAAACCTGAGAGAGTATACCCTCAAGGCAGATATCATAATAGCAGCACTTGGAGTACCAGAATTTCTCAAAGGAGATATGGTTAAGGAGGGGGTCGTTGTCATTGATGTAGGTATAACAAGAGTAAAAGCCGATACAAAGACCGGCTTTCGTCTGGTAGGGGATGTACTGTTCTATGAAGTTGCACCAAAGTCATCATATATTACTCCTGTACCTGGAGGTGTTGGACCAATGACTATCGTTTCTCTTCTTAAGAATACACTCAAGGCTTCCGGAAATTAATTTCCGGTTGATACCCTCTTTGCCTCTTCGGATTCTCCCACACTTCTATTGATACTGCTGTCTTTTTCAATAATTTCCCCGTAAACCATTAGACGAAGACTATTGTCAAATAGTTGTACACTTCAAAAAATATTTCTTGGTTAGTTATTTAAGTTCAGAAAAAATTTCTGAAGGTTTTATACTAAGTAAACTCATCCTTTTCATAATTTTTGGGAGTTCCTCCTTTATGAACTGTTCCTTTTGAATTTTTATGATCGACTCCTTTGCACCGGGGGATATAAAATATCCGACTCCTCGTTTATTGTAGATTACGTCATTTGACTGCAAATGTTCGTATGTCCTCATTATAGTGTTTGGGTTAACACCGAGGGCAACTCCAAGCTCTCTTACAGAAGGAATTCTGTCTTCTGTCACCCACTCTCCACTCAAAACATTGTCGCACAGGGTATCCGCTATCTGGAGATATATCGGTTTATGTTCATAGAATTCCATCATTAATATTGTTGAGTTTTCATTTTGTAAAAGGTACCTGTAAGAAAACCGGCCGGAAATATCACATAGAACACAATTATCACAAAGTAATACAACCCCTTTAAAAGTCCTCCCATACCACCGGTATTTTCTAACTTGCCGAGATCTGATAATGAATTACAGCCTATACTAATATGCATGTTCATATTATTAAGATCGCCAAGCTGTTCTTTGAAAAAAACCGTAAACAAGAGCATGATGATTAGTGCAAGAATTACATATAATCCTGCTCCGGACAACATCGTTTTAAAAATTTTGTTCTTTTTAAAAAGGAAGTTGCCCAGTATGCACCCTTGTTGAAAAATCAAAGCTTCGGCAACATTTTCGAACAACTTCCCGGTGCTCCATAGAGAACTGACTAAATACCCCGGAAACATAGAGGGGGAGATTGTTGAGAGTATGGTGTCTGTCAGAAGAACCGAGAAAAATGTTATTAAAGGGAGAATAATTACTGTATTTGTGAGCATGCTTAAAAATTTCTCAGTTACAGAAGCCGGAAGCAATACATAGTCAATCCCTTTTTTCGGATGGTTATAATTTTTATAAAGATTGAATGGTGCTATAACCATGGTTATAAAAGTTGCAAAAAGCAGATAACTGTTTCTGGAGGCAATGCTTAACGGACCTCCGTCGAATATTACATTGAGCAAGCTACCAGCAAGAATAAGGGAGAAAATTCCTGCAATTCTGATTATCATAGGTGCTCTTTCAGTTACCTCCTTTTTAAGGAGTTTAAAAAACCTGTTTGATGAAAATATTTCGTTCATGACCTTATTATTAGCTGTTAAAAATTTGTTTTATTGTCTGTTTATTTAGTAGTACCGCATTAAACAGAGCCTCAATATTTACCTTGCTCTCTTCGTTTGTGGTATTTCTGTCAACCACAAGATAACCACCCAGTGTTGGTTCGCAATAGAGAGCATCGTTTACCGGAGTATTGCTGAAGCTGAAACACAATTTCTGACTGATGTTCTCTATGGATTCATTCAGCAGAACTGCATTTCTATCCAGAATTATTATGGGGTCGATCAGATTCTCAAGGTCCCTCACCTGGTGAGTAGAAATAACTATACAACTTTCATCTGTAGAGGCTTGAGAAATAATCTTGCGCAACTGAGATTTTGAAGGAATATCCAATCCGTTGCTGGGTTCGTCGAGCAGGATAAGCTTTGTGTTGGTCGAGAGAGCAAAAGCGATTATTGCCTTTTTTTGCTGCCCAAAAGACAATCTTGTAAACTTCGAATTTCCGTTTACATCAAAGTCGGTCATAAGTCTGCTGAATTTATTAGCATCATAACGGGGATAGAACTCTCCTCTTAACCTGGCGAAATCGTTTACAACAATATCCGGTCCTGTAAAGTCTTCCGGAATAAAAAAGAGCTCCTGAAGAAAGCCCGGTTTTCTTTCAAATGGGGTATATCCCATAATTTTACAATTTCCGGACTTAAGTTTTAAAAGCCCGCTCATAATTTTGAGAAGAGTTGTTTTTCCAACTCCGTTCTGCCCCAGGAGTCCATAGATTTTTCCTGCTTCGAGATTTAAGCTAATATCCTTAAAAACAGGATGTTTAGAATAATTAAAATTGAGATTTTCAATTGTTACCATAATATTTAATTTGTTATTCGCCTTAGTGTATTAGTGAAATAGTGCACTGCAAATGTAAGCATGATTTTTAATCTACCAAATTTTTTTTTAGTTTTGACAAAATTTTTTTAAAATATTTTAATGAGATTCAAAATTGTATCGACTTCTCTTTTACTTCTTCTTGCGCTGACAGGATTCTCTCAAATAAGAGAATCAAATGAGAAGGAGATAAAGAAAAACCTTGCTTTTCTGGCAGACGATAAGCTTAAAGGAAGAGCCGCAGGGAGCAGAGAGGATAAAATTGCTGCCAGATATATAGCTTCGAAATTATCTAAATACGGTTTTAAACCTCTTTTGGGAAACAATTCTGTTGTTCCGTTCGAATTTATCCGTTTCAGAGAGAGAGGAAAAGGTTCAATACTCTCTATTGATGACACTGATCTACTGGAAAATATTGATTATTCGGTTCCTCCTTTCTCTGCTTCGGACCAGATAAGGGGAAAACTGGCTTTCATAAATGAGAAGGAAGGAGCCGACAGTGACCTGAAGGGGAAAATTGTTGTCATTGAATCCGATTTGGATAGTATTCCTTTTAAGATTACAGCATTGAGGGACAGAGGGGTGGTTGGAGTTTTCTTCTTTTCCAAAGATTCAATTAACCTGGAAAAGAGGTCACAAAGCAGTGGAACATCCATTCCGGTTGCTCAGATTTCCAAAGAGACAGCTCAAAAGATATATTCCAGTCAGGGAAAAGATGTTTTTTATAAAGCGGTGGTCAATGTGGTCAAGGGAAAATCTTACAATGTTGTTATGCAGTTGGGCATAGATAATGCGAAGAGGACAATTCTGCTTGGCGCTCACTATGATCACCTTGGTCTGGGAGGAAAGGGCTCCGGCAGTATGAATCCGAAAATAAAAGAGATACATAACGGAGCCGATGACAATGCCAGTGGTGTATCTTCGGTAATGGAGGCGGGGAGGCTTCTTGCGAAAAGGAGAGGGGAACTGAAACATAACATTGTAATAGTGGCATTTGGTGGAGAGGAGAGGGGAATGCTTGGCTCAAGAATCATTGCGGACACTCTTAAAAAGCTTAACCAGTCACCCGCTCTGATGTTTAACCTGGATATGGTTGGCAGGTTAGTGGAGAATAAGCTGCAGGTGGGAGGAGTGGGAACATTTTTACAAGCAGACTCGATTATAAGGAAGGTAAACAAAGATCATAACTTTAGCCTTACTATAACAAAAGATGGTTACGGTCCGTCCGACCACTCTTCATTTTATACAGATGGAGTACCGGTACTATATTTTACAACCGGAGTGCACAAGCAGTATCATACCCCATTTGATGATATTGAACTAATCAATTTTTCCGGATTGGTTTATGTAACAAACTTTATTACCTCCATTGCATACAATATAGCAAGTAGCGGAGAAGTGCCTGATTACAGGAAGATCAATGCCCCTGCTACTCCTTCCATGGCAAGTTTCAAAGTCACCCTCGGCCTTATACCAGATTTTACATACGAAGTGGGTGACGGCTTCAGAGCAGGACCTGTAACCGAAGGAAAACCGGCCCAGATTGGAGGAATGCTAACCGGCGACATAATTACAGCCATCAACTCCAAAAAGGTGTCGAATATATACGATTATATGGCACGTCTTGGAGAACTTAAAAAGGGAGATAAAATAGTGGTAGATGTAAGAAGAGACGGGAAAGAGATAAAATTAACAATACAACTATGAGAAATATGCTATATTGGACCCTGGCGGTCCTTATTACACTGGTTGCCCTCATCTATCAACGGATGACAGGACCTACAAACCCGAAGAGGGTAAAATTTGAGCTTTCAGGCAAAGATTATTCGACAAAGCTCACCCGAAGCCTGAATACGGCAATAACACTTGAGGAGGCTAAAGGTGATTATAATGCACTTGGAAAGAAAGAGAAGATGGAAATTAAAGTTCCCGATTCTGCGGATGATCTCATGATAACTCTGTTTTATCACAGGTATCCGGGAAATGATACAATACAGTCGGCAAAAGCCGTTAAAACCGGAGATACGTACTCTCTTTTTCTGCCTATGCAACCACCTGCAGGTAAAATCGCATATTTTGTTGAATTTAACGATGGAAAAAACTCCACAACAATAGGTTTGAAGGAGAACATAATTATCCGCTTTAAGAATTCTGTTCCTGCAGGGGTGTTGATGCCACACATTCTTTTGATGTTCATTGCAATGCTACTCTCAACCTATGCCGGTGTACTTGCATTCACCAGATCTGATAAAACTAACAGATACGCACTTATGGTTATAATCACTTTGGGAATTGGAGGGTTAATTCTTGGTCCTGTGGTTCAGAAATATGCTTTTGGCTTATATTGGACCGGATGGCCCATAGGAGAGGATATGACAGATAACAAGACACTTGTTGCATTTGTTTTGTGGCTTTTCGCCTGGATCGGCAATAGAAAGATAAACAGAAAATGGTGGTACATCGTAGCAGCTGCCGCAATGTTGCTTATCTTCTCTATTCCGCACAGCTCCGCCGGATCTGAATACAACTATGAGAGGGGAGAGGTTGTTACGGGTAATTAAATCAATACTTGTGTGAGTCGGATTTATTGATATCCTCGCTACTTGTTTTGACCTTTGTAAGAGCTCTCCAGACAAATACAATATAACCGATAACGAAAGGCAATAACAGGGAGACAAATGCCATTACCTTAAGGGTAAATTCGCTGGAAGAGCTGTTATAAAGCGTCAGAGATTGCTGAATATCCACATTTGATACAAAAAATGCGGTATTATTGAGAGCAGCACAAATAAGGATGCTCCAGACAGCAAAAACAATGCCTGCTCCTGTAATATAAAAGCTATACCTTCCTTTTGCAAAGAAAGAAGAGAGCAGTCCACAAACAACCAGTATAATTCCTATTATCAACATTACAGCGGGCCAGATGAGTTGTATCATGTTAAAAAAATACTTGTACTTGACCGGAGTTATAAACCCGTTCTGAAGACTTACAGAGTATCCGGTCATAGAAAAGAGGGATATCAAAAGTATTACAAATGCGATTACAAATGCACTTCCTATTACCTTTAGCTGAGCTTTACTCCTTGTAACCAGCTCTTCGGAATCTATTTGCATTATTACATACTGTAACCCCAGCGTTCTTGCAGCGAGAAAAACAACAACACCCATCAAAATGTTGAATGGGTTTGTAATTGCGTCAAGTCCGTGCCATCCGTTGGTCCAGTAAGATATTGTAGGTCTGAATGTGTCGGTAATGCTCATTTTATCCATTACAAAGGAGCCTCCTGTAAAGAATGTGCCAACGGCAACACCAATGAGGATTGTGCCAAACGTACCGTTTAGAAATAGAAATGTCTCATATGTTTTTGCTCCGAGTATGTTCCCTGCTTTACTCCTGAACTCATATGAAACTGCCTGAATTACAAACAGAAAAAGAATGGCAATCCACAACCAGTAGGCACCTCCGAAACTGGTGGAGTAATATAGCGGAAATGAGGCAAAAATTGTTCCGCCAAATGTTACTAATGTAGTAAAAGTCAGTTCCCATTTATGTCCGAGAGCATTAACCAAAAGAGTCTTTTCCTCTCTGTTTTTTGTCGATCCAATCAGAAGAGACTGCCCGCCTTGAACAAACATCAGAAAAACAAGCAAAGCACCAATAAGAGATATGAGGACCCACCAGTATTGTTGAAGAAAATATAACATAATTTAGTTGTTAGGTTTAATAAAGCTATAATTGGTCAGGCCCCGGGGCCCTTTTTGATCACCTTGAACAGGATACTTAATTCTGCAACCAGCAAAACGGAAAACAAAACAAAAAAGAGAATTATTGTGGTTAATACGGTTGAGGAAGATACCCCTGAGACAGCAGCCTGGACAGGAAGCAGATTCTGAATGGTCCAGGGTTGACGGCCAACCTCTGAAACTACCCACCCGGACTGGGAACAAATATAAACCAGTGGGATACTTATAATGGCCATATAATGAAACCAACGGCACTTGCCTATGATTGCCCTCTTCTCCAGAAATATAGTCAAAAGAAATAGAAAAACAAAGTACACGCCTAAAATAATCATAATTCTGAAGGCGTAAAAAGTTATCTGTACATTAGGAACAATATCATAGGGACTCTCTAAATATCCATAACCGAAGTGCTCAAAATTATCCATCAGTTGCTTTCTGTAAACCTCTTTACCATCATCGTCACCGGCCACTTTGGCTTTATTGTACATTGCAAGTGCGTCAATTGCCATTTTACCTTTTGATATCCTCTCCCCGGTTGAAAGAGCAACCTTTTCCCGGCCATTCTCATCGGTAAAAGTATAACCACCTTTTATGATATCTTCTATACCCGGAACAAAGGTGTTGAACTTTCTATTGGCCATAAATGACAACCCCTGCGGAATAGAAATATTGAACAGGTATGGTTTCTGAAGCTCATACTCCAAAGAATCTGCTGTCATCATAGAAATCTTTTTCTTTGGATTAAGTATACCTATAGCAACAAGTGGTGTACCCTTCTCACTCTTGTACAACCCTTCCATCGCGGCCAGTTTCATCGGCTGTTTTCTTGCAACCTGGTAAGCAGATCCGTCTCCTGACCAAATCAAAACAAGCAATGAAACAAGACCGAATACAGCTGCAATTTTGATGCTTCTTCTGGAAAACTCCTCCTCTCTTTTTTGTTTAAGATACCATGAACTTATACCGATAACAACCACAGAACCAAGTACAAAAGCATTAGTCACTGTGTGGATAAACTTGTTTAAAGCTATTGGAGATGTTGCAACTGCCCAAAAATCTACCATCTCATTTCTGGCAGTGTCGGGATTAAATTCCATTCCTACAGGGTTCTGCATCCAGGCATTGGCAATTAAAATCCAGAGTGCAGATAGTACTGTTCCGATGGCAACAAGCCATGTAGATAAAAGGTGAGTATTTTTGCTCACTTTGTTCCATCCGAAGAACATAATTGCAAAGAACGTGCTTTCCATAAAAAAAGCAAGTATACCTTCGATTGCCAGAGGTGCACCAAAAATATCACCTACAAACCATGCGTAATTACTCCAGTTTGTACCGAATTGAAATTCAAGAATGATACCTGTTGCAACGCCTATTGCAAAATTTACAGCAAAGATTTTCATCCAGAATTTTGTGGTGCGCTTCCAAAACTCATTTCCGGTACGGACATAGTAAGTCTCCATTATAGATATAATGAACCCAAGACCAATTGTCAAGGGGACAAATATCCAGTGGAACATAGCAGTTAAGGCAAATTGAAGCCTCGATAGTTCTACCAGTGAAGTTAAAAACATAGTATTATTTTTTCATTGTTAATTCTTTTATAACATGTTGGCTCTTTTCTTCTTCGCTATTATATATGCTAAGTTCGCTCCTAAAAAAAAAGAGCTTAAACACAAAGAACAAAATGAAAAGTTTAATGACAATTATTACCCAGAGCGTCCTTCCTAAAGTCATGCTCCTGAACCCATCAATATAAAAAAAGCAGATTTTTTTTATCAGCGAGTCTTTCATAGAAAAAATTTAATATAAAGGTACTATTTTTTTGTTACATAAAAATGGCATTTATTGTAAACAGGAATTTATATATTTGCAGGAACAAAAATAATCATGTATGGAACGAAGAAATTTTCTTAAAACTGCTCTCTTGGGAGGATTGGCAGGAGTTGTCCAACTTAAGTCTAATTCCCTTCTGGCGAGAGAGAGTGTCTCTGTGGAAAAAGAGAATGATCTTGTTGCAGTAATGGGTGGTGAACCCCGGGAGATGTACTCAAAAGCCATTAAAGCTATGGGAGGTATGTCCAGATTTTTAAAGAAAGGACAAAAAGTAGTTGTAAAACCAAATATCGGATGGGACAAAACACCAGAACTCGGGGCAAATACAAATCCTTCACTTGTAGCGGCAATTGTTAAGGATTGTCTCTCTTGCGGAGCTTCCGAGGTTATTGTGTTTGATCATAGTTGTGATCAATGGGAAGGGTGTTATAAAAACAGTGGAATTGAAGCGGCTGCCAAAGCAGCCGGTGCGAAGATCGGTTTTGCTCACGATGAAAAATATTACAGGGAAGTTCAAATTCCAAAAGGGATAAGACTGAAAAGTGCCAAAATTCACGAAGCAATTTTAGATTGTGATGTATGGATAAATGTACCTGTACTAAAAGTTCATGGTGGTGCCAAAATGACAATTTCGATGAAGAACTTTATGGGAATTGTCTGGGACAGAAGATTCTGGCATGCAAATGATTTGCAGCAATGCATTGCAGATTGCTCTACAATTACAAAGATGCCGGCACTGAACATTGTTGATGCATACAGAATTATGACACAGAATGGTCCAAAAGGGAAGTCAACAGAGGATGTACAACTTGCAAAGGCACTCTTTATGTCCACAGATATAGTAGCCGCAGATACAGCAGCCATTAAATTCTTCAATCAGTTCAAGGAGATTAAACTGGAGGATGTAGGGCATATCATACAGGCAGAAAAACTCAGAGTAGGAACAACCAACTTGGATAAATTGACTGTAGAAAAGATTAAAATTTAAAAATTAATGTACAAATATTTAAAACAAGCCAGGGTCTGGCTCTCATTGCTGTTTCTGATCCTGATTACCTCAAATTTTCTGTTTTTTATAAACAGGGAAACCCTGTTTTTTTCTGAATTCCTCAAATTTCAATTCGTTCCCTCTTTACTTGGAGCGATAACCGGGAGTGTATCGGTTTTTGTTATTCTCTTAATACTGACTCTCCTTTTCGGGAGAGTATATTGCTCAACATTGTGTCCTATGGGTACTCTTCAGGATATAGTAACAAATATTGCTAACCTCTTTAAATCAAAAAAACAGAGAAGATTCAATTATCATAAATCGTATAATTGGCTGAGATATTCGATATTAACTATTGTTGGAGGCTTTTTTATCTGTGGAATAACCCTTCCGTTGGCCTGGCTGGACCCTTATTCCAACTATGGCAAAATTTCAAACGAAATTTTAAGCAGAGTGGAACAACTTATACACAACGATTTTTCTCATATCTTCCCAGATGCAGTCTTCTTCAGAAGTTATTCCGTATTTGTGACAGGCTCCTTTATCTTCGCTATTGCATTTCTGCTTTTAGTGGTTATTCTCAGTGCTTTCAAAGGAAGACTGTACTGTAACACCATTTGCCCGGTTGGTTCTTTTTTGGGATTAGTTTCCAAATTTTCGTTTTTCAAACCTGTTATAAACGAAAAATGCATTCATTGCATGGCTTGTGTCCAGAAATGTAAGAGCCAATGCATAGATCTTGAAAATAAGCGTGTGGACCAGACCAGGTGTGTCGCTTGTATGAACTGTATGCAAGCTTGCAAAAAAGGGGCAATTTCCTATCAATTTTCATTTAAGAAAAAAGAAATAAAGACTCCCGGCAAAATCGAATCTAAAGAGAGAAGACGTGCTATTATCGCCTTGGGTCTTATGGGAACTGCCATTGCAGCCAGAGCTGTAAATTTTGGACCTATTGCCCCGTCAAAATCGAAAATTACCGGAATCGCCCCTCCTGGCGCACAAAGTGTAGAGCATTTAAAGAAAAACTGCACTGCTTGCCACGCCTGCATTTCTGCTTGCCCTAACGGAATTATCTCTCCTGCAACAGGTGAGTATGGTCTGGACGGATTACTTTTGCCTGTTCTCGGTTATAAAGAGCAATTCTGTGGTTATGAATGCAATACTTGCTCTCAGGTTTGTCCAAACGGAGCTCTTTTGCCAATGTCTTTAAAAGAGAAGCAGCTTTGTCAGATAGGAAAGGCAAAGTACACTCTTAAAAACTGTATAGTCTATAAAGACAGGACGGACTGTGGCGCTTGTAGCGAGCATTGTCCTACCAAGGCTATAACAATGGTCCCTTATCGTGACTACGGACTGTATATTCCTAAAGTGAACAGGGATATCTGCATAGGATGTGGCGGCTGCGAATACATATGTCCCGCTACACCTGTAAAAGCTATTTCTGTTTATGCAAACGAAGTTCACGAAGTCGCACAGAAACCAACAGAAGATAAACAGGAAAAGATAAAGGTAGATGAGTTTGGATTCTGATTATTCGGGTCCAGAATTATACTTTGTCCTTCAACAGACCCGGCCTGAGAATCCTTGTACGCTCGATGGACTGATTATCCTGCCATTCTTTTATAAGCCTGGGATCACCGGAAAGTAAAATATCCGGAACTTTCCACCCGTTGAACTCTGCCGGTCTTGTATATACCGGAGGTGCCAGCAGGTTGTCCTGAAAGGAATCGCTAAGTGCAGATGTTTCATCCGATAATGCACCCGGAATTAGTCTTATGATTGCATCGCAAAGTACAGCGGCAGGGATCTCACCTCCGCTGAGTACGTAATTCCCTATAGAAATTTCTCTTGTAATAATATGTTCTCTTATTCTATGATCGATTCCCTTATAGTGCCCGCACAAAATTATAAGATTGGTTTTACAGGATAGATTATTAACCAATTGCTGTTCAAGAAGCTCACCGTCCGGACTCATATAGATAACCTCGTCATAATCTCTCTCTGCCTTTAACTTAGATACCAATTTGAACACAGGTTCTATCATCATAATCATCCCTGCGTCACCGCCAAAACCGTAATCATCCACTTGTTTATATTTCCCCTTTCCATAATCGTGAATGTCGTGAATATGAATCTCAACTAAATTACTTCTTTTAGCTCTTTTGACAATTGAGTGATTTAGCGGACTATCAAGTAGTTCAGGTACAACACTAAGAATATCTATTCGCATCATACCGCAAATTTACATAAATCACAGGTTTAGCAAAGTTTTTTTGTATATTTGCAAGTTATTAATCTATTAGTCTTGTAATGATGAGCCAAGAATTGAACACTACTGCTCCCGAGGAGCAATTCATTGAATCTTTTACAGAGTATCCGGACCACTCCGGCAAAAGTCTTAAAGAGATAATACAGATTTTTCAGGAACTTCTCGACAGAGGAGATCAACAGGAGATGTATAAATATGCAGAGGGAATAAAAGCTGCGTTTTATAAGGCTCTTAAGAGAGAGAAAATTGCTGCAGGGTTTCACACTCCGGTAGAAACTACCGAAGGAACAGAATCTGTGTCCGATTCTTTGGATAATCAAGTTTCAAACAACCCTTTTGCAGAACTTGAAAGAGGCTTTAAAGAGTTGTACTCTCGGTATAAAACACTTAGATTTAGCTTTTTACAGACAATAGAAAAACAAAAAGAGGAGAATTTGCACCTGAAAAATGCAATTATTGAAGAGTTAAAAGCACTTTTGGAAAAACAGGAGGACCTGCATCAGACATTTCCGG
The DNA here is from genome assembly GCA_041663505.1 of Bacteroidales bacterium. Lineage (GTDB taxonomy): Bacteria > Bacteroidota > Bacteroidia > Bacteroidales > UBA932 > Bact-08. Next base: position 27,355 of record JBAYMP010000014.1, read on the forward strand.
CTTTCAGAGAGCTGCAAAACAGATGGAAAGCTATAGGTCCTGTACCCCAGGCAAACAACAAGGACACTTGGGATACATACCAGTATCTGGTAGAAAAGTTCTACGATTTTGTAAAGATCAATAATGAACTCAGAGATCTTGATTTAAAGAAGAATCTCGAAATGAAAATTGTCCTTTGCGAAAAGGCAGAAGATCTGATCAATGAGCAAAATATTGTTCTGGCTTTCAGAAAACTCCAGAAATTGCACGAAGAGTGGAGAGATCTTGGACCTGTAAACAGGGAGCAGAGAGAGGAGATCTGGGAAAGATTCAAGACTGCCACATCTAACATTAACAAGAGACAACAGGATTATTTTGAGGGTCAAAAAGAGGATCAGAAGAAAAATCTGGAACTTAAGAGTACTCTTTGCAGCAAGGTTGAAACAATTGCCAATGTGGCTAATGATGAAAACAAGGATTGGAATGCTCTTACAAAAGAGGTGGAACAACTTCAAAGTGAATGGAAAAGTATCGGTTTTGCTTCAAAAAAAGATAATCAGCGGATTTACGACAGGTTCAGAGCTGCCTGCGATCTTTTTTACAATGCAAAGAGGGAGCACTACTCTCAGTTTAAAGGCGTAATGCAGGAGAACTTAGAGAAGAAAATTGCTTTGTGTGAACAGGCTGAAGCACTTAAAGAGAGTCAAGATTGGAAAAAGACCACCGATCTGCTTATCAATTTGCAAAAGAGGTGGAAGGAGATAGGCCCGGTGGCAAGGAAACAATCGGACATTGTATGGAAAAGATTCAGAGCCGCCTGTGATACTTTTTTTGACAATAAATCCAAACATTTCAGCTCTATGGACGATTCATATGAGCAAAATCTAAAGAGGAAACAGGAACTTATTCAGGAGATTAACGAATATAAACTGGATAGTAAAGCATCTGAAAATGCTGAATCTTTAAAAGACTTCCAGGCCAGATGGAGCGAAATAGGATTTGTTCCTATAAAAGAGAAAGAGAGGATTCAAGCTGCATACCGGCACGCAATCGAGACCAAGTTCGGGGATGTCCGCAATCCGGAGCAGGAGAATAGAATCAACAGGTTCAAAAAGCATATAAAAGAGATTCAGTCATCTTCAAAGGGAGATAGAGGAATAAGAGTAGAAAGAGACAAACTGGTGCAGAAGTTCCGCCAAATGGAATCTGATATTGCAGTATGGGAAAATAACATTGGCTTTTTTGCAAAATCAAAAAATGCAGATACTCTGTTAGTTGATATAGAAAAGAAAATTGCTGTTGCTAAAGAGGAGCTGATCCAGTTGGAGGAGAAAATTAAATTAATTGACAAACAAAACGAACAGATCTGATATGAAGAAAGATTCCATTCTTGGATTTGTGCTTATTGGTATCATCCTAGTAGTTTTCAGTTGGTACAACACCAAAATTTTAGATGAACAGAACAAGGAGAAATCCACGATCGATTCATTAACGACAGCCAATGCCATTGATCTATCACAAAAACAGGCCCTAAGCACACTTAAAGATACAAATATTGTTTCAAAAGGAGATGACTCTCTCTTGGTAAATGAGGCTGTTTCGTCGATTTACAACGATTCACTTTTGGCAAGCGCCAGCCAGGGTAAAGAAGAGATCACCACCCTTGAAAATGAAAAATTAAAGATTGATTTTACCAATATCGGTGCTCAGACCTACAAGGTGCAAGTTAAAAATTATTACACCTTTGACAGCTTGGCCCTTAATCTTATCCGGGAAAACGCCAGTAAGTTCTCGATTGTTTTCTTTACTAGTCAGGAGCTCTCCACATCCAACTTTGCATTCACAAAATCCGAATTTACAGATAGTTCGTTAACTTACCGGTTATATCTGGATTCTACCGCATATATACAATACAAATACACTCTTCCTGCAAACAGTTACCTTGTTAATTTTGATGTTAAGCTTGTGGGTATGAACAGGCACATTCCAAGAAATATGACCGCATTCGATCTTAACTGGAGTCTGGACCTTCCAAGATTGGAAAAGGGGTATGAAAATGAAAAGAATTACTCTACAGTAGTATATAAATTTCCTAATTCAAAGGGTGTTGAGGATCTGGGCCTAAGAAAAGATAATGCAGAAGAGGATGTCAGAACAAAATTGAGTTGGATTGCATTTCAGCAGCAGTTTTTCTCTGCCATACTTATTGCTAAGGACGATTTCAATGTTGGATTGCTCAATTATAAGTTCTACCCGGAAGCTGACCCTGACAAGAACCTGATGCATTGTGAAGCAAAAACGCAGGTTTCATATAACGAGGCAGAAGAGGTTAATATCCCTTTCGAATATTATTTTGGTCCCAACCACTTTAAAACTCTGAAATCATATGACCAGGGATTTGAGAATATAGTCCCACTGGGTGGATGGTTAATCGGTTGGATCAACAGATATATAATTATTCTTGCATTTGATTTGCTTAGCAAATTTATAAGTAATTATGGTCTTATTATTCTGCTGCTGACTATCCTTATAAAGCTGGTAATCTCTCCGATGACTATTAAATCATATATCTCATCTGCAAAGATGAGGGTGCTTAAACCTGAGATAGACAAGATCAATGCAAAGTTTCCTAAGCCGGAAGATGCAATGAAGAAACAACAGGAAACAATGGCACTCTACAATAAGACTGGGGTAAGTATGTTTGGAGGATGTTTGCCGATGCTGCTCCAGTTTCCGATTCTCTTTGCCATGTTTAAATTTTTCCCGGCATCTTTTGAGTTGAGACAGCAAGGGTTTCTATGGGCGCATGACCTAAGTGCTTATGATTCAATATTAGATTTGCCTTTCCGTATTCCTCTTTACGGAGATCACGTGAGTCTGTTTGCGTTACTTATGGCGGTGTCTATGTTCTTCTATACCAAGATGAATGCAGACCAGATGGGTTCCGGACCTCAGATGGCAGGGATGAAGGTTATGTCACTTTACTTTATGCCGGCATTTATGCTTGTCCTCTGTAACAGCTTTTCCAGTGGTCTGAGTTACTACTATATGTTGTCCAATCTGTTGACAATGCTTCAGACCTGGGTAATAAGAAAGTTTTTTGTGGACGAAAAGAAACTCTATGCTAAGCTTCAGGAAAAGGCAGCATCCAATGTTCCAAAGAAGAAATCCAAGTTTCAACAGAGGTTGGACGAAGCTTATAAAATTCAGCAACAGCAGCAGAAATACAAAAAATGACAATAGCAAAAGAAATTTCAGATATACAAAAAGAGCTGCCGCCAACTGTTAAGTTAGTGGCAGTTTCCAAATTCAAGCCAAATGAAGCAATTCTTGAAGCCTATTCTACAGGGTTAAGAGATTTTGCCGAAAGCAGACCTCAGGAACTGAAACAGAAAATTTTTGAGTTGCCTAAAGACATTAACTGGCATTTTATCGGTCATCTTCAGAGCAATAAAATCAGGATGATTATAGATGATGTTGCCCTTATTCATTCGGTTGACAGTCTCAGACTTGCAAGGGAAATAGACAAGGAGGCATCTGTAAGAACTTTAATTAAGAATTGCCTGCTCCAGATACATATCGCCAGTGAGGATACAAAACAGGGGTTTACGGAAAAGGAGATATTTGAATCAATTTCCGAGATAAAATGTCTCAGAAATATTAGAATCTGCGGTTTAATGGGTATGGCCTCTTTTGTGGAGGATCAACAAAGGATAGCAAATGAATTTTCGTATCTCAAAGGAGTGTTTATGAAACTAAAAGAGAGGTATTATAAAGATTGTGATCACTTCAAAGAGATTTCTATGGGTATGTCTTCAGACTACAAACTGGCAATAGAAGAGGGTAGTACAATGGTGAGAATCGGAAGTAAAATATTTGGAGAAAGGTAATTACCAGTTAATAGGCTCTTTACCTATACGGCTCAAAATTTCGTTTGTTTTAGAAAAGTGACGGCAACCAAAGAATGCTCCCCCTGCTAATGGGGAGGGGTGCGCAGCCTCCAGAATATAATGTTTGGAGCTATCTATCAGATCTCTCTTCCCCTTTGCAAAATTGCCCCAAAGAAGAAATACAACCCCTGATTTTTTATCGGATATCTTCTTGATAACAGCATCTGTAAAAATTGTCCACCCTATTTTACTGTGTGAGGCTGCCTCACCGGCCCTTACAGTTAAGACGGCATTAAGAAGAAAAACCCCCTGAACAGCCCATCTGCTTAAACATCCGTTTTTTGGAGGTTTAACCCCCAGATCTGTATATAGTTCCTTGAAAATATTTACCAGTGAGGGGGGAAAATTGATACCCTCAGGAACGGAAAACGATAATCCATGAGCCTGACCTGGCCCGTGATAAGGATCCTGGCCAAGTATAACTACCTTTACCTTATCGAAAGGAGTGGAATCAAATGCGTTAAAGATCAGGGAGCCCTTGGGATAGATTATCTTATGAGATGTAATTTCGGCTTTGAGAAATTCAGTAATTTTAGTGAAATACTCTTTATTAAACTCTTCGCTTAACTCTTCCTTCCAGCTATTTTCGATCTTAACATCCATAAATCAATAGGATTTTAGTCAAAATACATACTCCAAAACTTCAGAAATATTATTGACATATTTAAAGTTAAGTCCTTTCAGGTATATCTCTTTTATCTCTTTAATATCTTTTTCATTATCCGCAGATAAAATGATAGTATTTATTCCGGCTCTTTTTGCCGCCAGAATCTTTTCTTTAATTCCTCCGACAGGAAGTACCCTGCCACGCAAAGTTATCTCTCCGGTCATTGCTATTCCGCTCTTTACCTTCTTCTTAAGGAATGCAGAAGCCATTGCACTTACCATTGTAATACCGGCAGATGGTCCATCTTTAGGAATTGCCCCTTCAGGTACATGAATATGTATGTCTTTATCTGCAAATTCTTTAGGAACCAGTGATATATAATTTGGATTAGCTTTCAGATACTGATAAGCGATAATAGCAGACTCTTTCATCACCTCCCCAAGATTACCGGTTGTTGTCAACACCCCTTTACCTTTACTCAGACTACACTCTATGAATAGAATCTCTCCTCCGTTTTCTGTCCAGGCCAACCCTGTAACAACTCCGGGAGCCTCGTTGCCCTTTTGCATATCATGCTGATTTGTGGGCATCCCCAACATCTCTCTAACCTCTTTTTCTCCTATGACCGCTGGTATCTCCTCTTCAAGCGCAATCTTTTTAGCAGTAAGTCTTGCCACCTTGGCAATCTGCTTATCCAGACCTCTTACTCCAGATTCTCTGGTATACTCATTTATAATCGTATCAATACCCTCTTTGTTGATTTTCAACTGCGTTTTTTTAAGTCCATGAGCTTCAACTTGTTTTGGTATCAGATAGTCTTTTGCAATAAACCTTTTCTCTTCTGCCAGATAACCACTGACATTTATCATCTCCATTCTGTCCCTTAAGGCAGGATGGATGGTGCTGATATTATTCGCCGTAGTAAGAAAGAGCACTCTGGATAGATCGTAGTCTATATCCAGATAATTATCGTGGAAAGTGCTATTTTGTTCCGGATCCAATACTTCCAGCAATGCTGAAGCAGGGTCGCCCCTGAAATCATTGCTTACTTTGTCAATCTCATCAAGTACAATCAATGGGTTTGAAGTACCCGCTTTCTTAATTGCGCTCACAATTCTTCCGGGCATAGCCCCTATATATGTTCTCCTGTGTCCCCTGATCTCGGACTCATCGTGAAGTCCGCCAAGAGATATCCTTCCGTAATTTCTTCCCAAAGCCTTGGCTATCGATTTTCCAAGTGAGGTTTTGCCCACACCAGGAGGACCGTAGAGACAAAGAATCGGGGATTTCATATCTCCTTTTAGTTTAAGTACGGCCAGATGTTCTATAATCCTGTCTTTAACCGTTTCCAAGCCGAAATGGTCCGAATCGAGAACTTTCTGAGCATGCTTAAGATCAAGGTTATCTTTGCTGATCTCATTCCACGGCAACTCAATCAAGAACTTAACATAAGAGAGCTGAATATTATAATCGGGTGAGTTTGGATTGGAGCGTTCTAACTTCTGAAGCTCTTTTTCGAAGGTCTCTGCAACCTCTTTGGACCATAACTTAGATTTGGCCTGTATCCTTAAATCGTTGAATTCTTGAATATTGCCATTTATTCCAAGCTCCTCCTGTATTGTTTTCAGTTGGTTGCTCAGGTAATATTCTCTTTGTTGCTGGTCAATTTCTGTTCTGACTTTTTGTTGTATGTCATCCTTTATCTTTAGAAGGTCTATCTGTTTGGTAAGCAGTTCAAGTAATTTTAGTGCCCTATGTTTAAGACGGCCCTCTCTCAAAAGGAGAATCTTGTCCATAGGATTATCCAACTCCATACTTGAGGCGATAAAATTTACCAAAAATGCATGTCCCTCAATATTTTTAATCGCAAATGCTGCCTCCTGTGGCAAATGCGGAGAGAGCTTTATAATATGCAGTGCCGCATCTTTTATTGAACCAGTTATAGCATCCAGTTCTTTGATGTTCTTCTTACTCACCTCATCTTCAAGATATTTTACGGAGGCAATAAAGTATGGATCAGCACTTAAAATTCCGAGAACTTTAAAACGCTTTACCCCTTGAAGAATAATTGTAATTCCTCCATCGGGCATCTCAACAATCTTTATAATCTTAGCCAATGTGCCAATATCGTAAAGATCAGTTGGTTGTGGATCTTCCTGCTTAGCAATCTTTTGAGAAACAGCCCCTAAGATCCGATCATTGCGGTATGCTTCTCTAACAAGTTTTATCGATTTTTCTCTTCCTACAGTAATAGGTATAACTGTCTCGGGAAACAGTACAGCATTCCTTAGGGCAATAATTGGAAGTGTGTCCGGCAAATCGGCATCTCTTAACTCTTGCCCGGATTCCATATTCATTACAGGAATTATATTCACCTCTTCTGAAACGGAATGCTGCATATATATATCAGTTAATTTCATCATTTCTTATTAATATGTCATTTTGTCATACAAAACTATAGAGCGAAACACAAGATAGTCTCTGGTAATTTGTGGTCAATCTCTGTGCCAAACTAAAACAAAACACTTTTAATGGTGAAAAAGAAACCATGTTCCCCTAACTGATTGAATGAATATTCAACTGAAAAATTGAGATCGTAGTATGAGATAAGATCCAAACCGGCACCTCCGCTGCAGAGGAACTTGTTACTAAGGTAGTTGCTTAAATGAGGATATGAATGATAAGAGTAGCCCATATCGAAAAATGCTTTGGAATAAATTGTGAAGTGAATCTTGTTGAACTTTGGTAAAAATGATAGAAAGCCAATCACAAAGATCTTTGTGGGCATTATTTTATATTTCAATGTGGGGTTTAAGGTTATATAGTGTTGTCCATCATCAACATAATATTCATATCCCCTCAGGTAGACATTTTGATAGCCTATTGCCCTGTCAAAAATATAGGCTTTAGTATTTTTTTTAGACACTCCTGCTGAGATGTTTGTAGAGATATTCCATCTGTCCGTGATGGGAAAATAAAATTGGAAATTTGTCTTTAGTTGAGCGTATTTTATTGATGAATTGTCGCTTAAATATCCTCTTAATTCTCCTTTGATCGAATAGCCTTCCAAAGGATACTGAATATTATCTCTTTGATCTGAAAAGTAGGTATAGTTGAACTCAAATCCCTTTCTTACTGTATCATCTCCTCCCCAGTAGTTTGGATTGAGTTTTAAAATTGTATCGGATATTCGTATATCCTCGTATTTTAAAGCAAATGTATGGGTTTTTCTGATTTTCGGTCGAAAAGTGTATTTGATTTGACCGGACACTGTTTTTACTACAAATACCCCATTGGAATTATTGTAAACAGGCGAGTTAAAAAGCGACATAAAATTTTCTGTTTTTGAAAACTGCCCGTATATGCCAAATCCAAGTCTGTGTTTACCGGAATTGTCCAGTGAAATGTTGTTGTACTCCAGGCAAAACCCTTTCTGGTAACCGAATTTGTAACTTGCACTAACAGTGTGATTCATTCCCCATAAATTGTATACTGTCATTCCGGTTTCAAAAGTGATTCTTTCACTTTCGCCCTTCTTAACCCAGTTGCTAAAATTTCTGTCCTCCATAATTAGACTGATCACAGGCCACACATACCATCTCTCTTCGACATTTATGTTAATATCAATATTATCTGCATTCCCGGCATTTATACTTTTGGTAACATAAACATAGTTGAACAGAGAGAGGTTTAACAGGTTGTTTCTACCCATAATGAGCAACTTTTCCACATTTTCGACATTAACGGTATCACCCTGTTTAAAAGGAAGTTCCTGAAATATTACTTGATCTCTTGTGGTTGCGTTTCCGGTAATATAAATATTTGAAATACAATAATATTGCTTTGAATATAGGACGATGGGAACTAAAAGAAGAAGCAATAAAATTAGTCTCAATTTTAATCTATTTTTCATGCCCAAATATATTAATAAAATGGTTTAAATTGGTGAGAACTAAAAGAATTTGAAAAAAAATGGTATAATGTTTTGAAATATCAATAAAATAGTAGTAATTTTGTTTGTCAAAAATAGACTAACCCTTTAATTTTTTAATTATCATGACAAAAGCAGATATCGTAAACGAAGTTGCAAAAGCAACTGGAATGGAAAAAATTGCTGTTCAGAATGTTGTAGAAAGCTTTATGGATAGCGTAAAAGACTCTTTATCAAAAGATAAAAATGTTTATCTTCGTGGTTTTGGAAGCTTTATTGTAAAAAAACGCGCAAAAAAGACTGCCAGAAACATTTCTAAAAACACTACTTTAGTAATTCCTGAGCACTTCATCCCTTCGTTCAAACCTGCAAAAGTGTTTATGAACAAGGTAAAAAACAATGTAAAGTAATTAATTATACTTTACAAAAAATAAATTAATTATGCCAAGCGGAAAGAAAAGGAAGAGACATAAAATGGCGACTCACAAGCGTAAAAAACGCTTGCGTAAGAACAGACATAAAAAGAAAAAATAGTTGCTATTTGAGTTTTCTGTGTGTGATAATCTAAAGCAAGTCGTTAGATTTGCTTTAGATTCTTTTATTTAATATCGTAGATGGAGAAGGATTTAATTATTGATGTAAGTTCTACGGAGGTTTCAATAGCTCTGCTCGATAATCATAGATTAATCGAGCTTAACAAAGAGCTAAATAATGTTAATTATTCGGTAGGAGACGTTTATATAGGGAGGGTAAAGCGTATAATGCCTGCTCTCAATGCTGCATTTGTAGATATTGGAAATGAAAAAGATGCATTTATTCACTATCTGGATCTTGGCCTGTCATTTAAAGCATTGGATTACTTTACAAGACATGTCGGGCAGAGTAAACAACTAAATGCTTTATATTCTGGCATCAAGCTGGGAGATATTTTGGAGAAGGAGGGAAAAATTGCAGATGTTCTTAAACCGGGACAACACATAATTGCTCAAATTGTAAAAGAACCCATATCCACTAAAGGGTCAAGATTAACAGCAGAGATATCCATTGCCGGGAGAAACATGGTGCTGATACCATTTGCGGATAAGGTTAGTATATCTCAGAAAATTACCTCCAGGGAGGAAAAGAAAAGACTAGAAAGGCTGGTTTATAGTATTTTACCACCAAATTACGGAGTTATTATAAGGACAGTGGCCGAGGGAAAACGAGCTGCTGTACTTGATGGAGAGTTAAAATCCCTTATAAAAAAATGGGAGGATTCCTGGCCTAAAATGGCAAAGCCAAATCCTCCACAACTATTATTCACAGAAAACAGCAGGACCACCACAATATTGCGAGACCTGCTTAACGACTCATTTTCAAACATCCATGTGAATGATGAAGTTATATACAATGAAGTTAAGGATTATATCTCTCTGATAGCACCGGACCAGGAAAAAATAGTGAAGCTTTATAAAGGGGGAGTACCGATTTTTGACTATTTTGATGTAAACAAACAGATCAGAAGTGCGTTCGGTAAAGTTGTGCCGATAAAACAGGGAGCCTACCTTGTGATCGAACACACCGAAGCACTGCACGTTATAGATGTTAATAGCGGAATACGGGCAAAGTCCGGCTCAGATCAGGAGCAAAATGCATTTGACGTAAATATGAGCTCTGCAGATGAGATTGCCAGACAACTCAGACTTAGGGATATGGGCGGTATAATTGTAGTTGACTTTATTGATATGGATTCCAACGATAATAAGGTTAAACTTTACAAACATATGCAGGAGCTGATGCAGACAGACAGAGCTAAACACAATATACTCCCTATAACCAGGTTTGGACTGATGCAGATAACCCGTCAGAGGGTGCGACCTGCTACAGAAATCAATACCAGTGAAACCTGCCCCTCGTGTAACGGTACCGGAAAAATCTCATCCAGTCTTTTGATAGACGAAACAATAGAAAGACAATTAGCATATTATGTAAAGGAAAAAGGCATTAAATCCCTCATTCTCAATGTTAACCCAATCTTAGCAGCTTACCTTACAAAAGGACTTTCAAGCGTAAGGTTCAAATGGAGTATCAAGTACAAGTGTACTATAAAGATTCAGATTGAAACCGATAATGCATTATTGGAAGTTAAATGGTTCAAGGCCAATGGAGAAAAGATAGAGGATTAACTCACCTTAGTGCATACCAGAATTTTGCGGACACCGCTCAAAAGAGTGCAACCAAAAATATATAGGTCACCTCCGTCATCAATCTTCAATAATTTTTTCAATTCCCGGGGAGTCAACGGAAAGTTGCGAGTAGAAATATTTGCTTTTGGATAACTCTTTCTCAAATCTTTAACCACATCTTTTTTGAAATCAAAAATCTCTTTAATCACAAAAGTTCTACCAGGAAAATCTTTAACAACAGATGCTGATGTATACAAATGAGTGTGCTTGTGTAACTTCTTTACGCCAAAAAATTCACCCAAAGTTTTGAAAGCACCTGCTTTAAGTATACTGGAATTAGGCTCATACAGATATGTAAATAGTTCATTCTTAGAATATTGTGATAAAGAATCGCTCTCCTTATAGAAATCGAAGTCAAAATTTTCACTCTTTTCGCCTTTGCAAAAATTCACAGTGAATATTTTTACATCATTGCGCACCGCATGAACACTATCGCTCTCTTTTCTCAGAAGGAAAAGAAGTTCTTTGCACTCGTTATTTACAGAAAGTACGTGGACCTCAACTATTTCATTGATTTGTCTGATTGTTGCGCTGATGTCTACCATAGGGGAGACCTTTATCAAAATGCTGTTTGCCAGCTTAAACATATGATCCTTTAAGAGAAGTATATTCGGTTGATAATCTGTAATTGCATACACCCTTTTCAGGTTGTGGTCTCTTCTGGCAGGGTCCAGATAGATAAGATCTGCAGCAGCAGTTGCGATTTCGCCTATCTCGCCAATGTTCTCCCCAGACACTTCTTTGTTTAGAACGCTTATGTTGCTTATATGAAGAGAATTGAAATTATGTTTTGCCGCTTCACAAATCTCTGAATTTCTTTCAAAATAGATAAGATGACCGGCACTTTGAGATAAAAAACAGGAGTCTACCCCAAGCCCACCTGTCATATCTATCACAATGCCTCCTTTAACGAATCTCTTTTTATACTTGGCCGTAATCTCAGAACTTGCCTGTTCTACGGACAAATTGTCCGGGAAATACAAATCATCTATTTTCTCCCAGGAAGGTACCTTTTTTGAAATCTTATTTTTAGCAATAATGAGACTTGCCGCAAGCCGGATATCTACACCTGGGTACCTGGAAGAGGAGAGAAGCAACCTTTGGACATCATCGTCCCGGTGTTCTTTGACAAACTCTATTAATTTCTGATCTACCATCGCTTATATATTTTTGGAACAGAGATTAACTCTTTCTTGGGAATAGTGTTCAACTCCTTGAATCTGTATATTGTATATCTTACAACAGGTTTTCTCAATCTATATATATAAATAATTTTAGCTGTTTCGACTCTTTTGTAATAGCTGAGACCTATTGTCAACCCGGATATTGAGTCTCTGGATGACTCAATATAATAGGCACTCTCCCCAATTTTTAACCCGCCCAGCTCTTGTGTTGTAAAAGCATATTTTCTGGTCTGGTCTATCTTTCCGATGGTCTTAACGGAGATATTGCACGGATTTGCCAGATAGTAATCGTAATGTGCAGCGGATGAATAATTATTGGAAATTATATAGGCGTGTTCAGAAATATTTCCCAATGCAACATCCATACTTCTTAAATTTTTAAACTCTTTGGTCAACTCTCTCCATCCATATCTATCCAAAGAGATATCATCTGTCCCTATTTTATAATCCGGAGACTTTTTTGTCTCCATGTCAAAAAATCCTGTGTATACCTGTATCACCCCTATCAGAACAATCAAAGAAAAGACATTAATACTTTTTTTAAGAACAGACGGCAATTTAATTCTTGTTCTGTGACGATATTTTACCTCAAGATAAGCTCCCGAGAGCATTATCAAAGGGAAAAAGCTTATGGAGACAAGACCCATGAGAAAGAATGGCATAAATAAAGAGATAAGCAATTTATACTGATCGTTTCTTAAATATCTGACTCGTCTAAATGAAAATATTGCTGAAATTGCAATTACAATATTTACAGGATTGTTGTAGATTATTTGCCGGCATAATTCGACAGCTGTATCTTTTAAAGTAAAATTATCTGAGAACGCCAGAACAGCTTTGTCTATATATCTAAAACCTATGAAATTGTATTTAATGTTCCAAATTATTATCGGACACAAAACTAAAAGGCTTATTATCACCGATATGTAGATCTGCGGTCTCTTTAAAACCCGTCTGTCGAATATTACAATATAGATTAAGGTTCCAATCCATAGGAGTGCAGAGGAAAATTTGGAAAGCATGGCAAAACCGATAAAAACTCCGGACATTACAAGTGCCATTGAGCAGAGTCTTCTCGACTCTTCAGAATCTTCGTACTTGACTATTAAGCCTTCGTGAAGGAAGTAAACCGACAGCAGTATAAACATACTTTGAGGCGTATCGGGAGATACGAGAGTTCCGGTTATAATGCTGCAGTAGATAGAGGTTGTGTACAAAAATGCAGCAAACAGGCCGGTCAGTTCGCTCTTCATTCTTCTTCCAAGAACAAAAATTATCCAGGTATTTACAGAGCCAATAAATATTGAAACGAATCTTGTAAAAAATTCATTACCAAGGGTGAGATTGTTGGTAAACAGTTGGTAAAAATGGCTAAGGTTGGGATATAAAGCAAATGTCCAGTAATAGGCCTCTTCGCCCCCAAGCTCAAGAATATATGCAAGAAAACATCTGATGATAAGGGAGATTGCTATCAGATAGAAGAGATACTTCTTATAATTGGAAATTCTCATTTTATTGAAAATAGGAGATTATTGATAGTAGAAGGTATTGCAACTTTCAGATTCATATTACAAATATACTCTACTTTGTCTGATATTTGAAAATTGCACTTTTTCCATTAAATTTGTTATGGTGTATTCATTAAAAAATTACTATATGTCAAACAGTTATTTAGAGAAAGCTGAATCCTGGTTGCAAGGCAACTACGATACAGAGACAAAAGAGGAGATTATTCAACTGATGCAGAATAATTCCAAAGAACTGGAGGACTCCTTTTTCAGAAATCTGGAGTTTGGAACCGGGGGGTTGCGGGGCGTAATGGGTGTTGGAACAAACAGGATGAACAAATATGTTGTTGGAATGGCTACACAAGGGCTTGCTAACTATATGAAAACATCCTTCCGTTACAAACACTTGTCTGTAGTAATCTCATTCGACAGCAGAAATAACAGTCAGCTTTTTGCCCAAATAACTGCCAATGTATTTGCCGCCAATGGTTTTAAGGTATATCTCTTTAAGGAACTCCGGCCAACACCGGAACTAAGTTTTGCGATCAGGCATCTGGGCTGTGTGGGAGGAGTCATGATAACGGCATCTCATAACCCTAAGGAGTACAATGGATACAAGGCGTATTGGAGCGACGGCGCACAGATTACATCGCCGCATGATACCAACATTACCAAGGAGGTATTAAAAGTGGAGGACCCCTCTCAGGTTTTGTTTTCCGGAGGGGAGCAAAACATACATATATTGGACAAGGAGATTGATGATGCTTATCTAAATGCAATTTTATCTCTTACCCTTTCGCCTGAACTTGTAAAAGAGTACAAAGCGTTCAAAATAGTCTACACCCCCCTTCACGGTTCAGGAGTAAAGATAGTACCGGCTGCTCTTAAAAAATTAGGTTTTAACAAGATAATACATGTTCCAGAACAGGATATCACAGATGGTAATTTTCCAACAGTCGTGTCTCCCAATCCTGAAGAATCATCTGCCTTAAAGATGGCGGTTGAGAAGGCAAAGGAAGTAAACGCAGACTTGGTATTGGCAACTGATCCCGATGCAGACAGACTTGGAATTGCAGTACGGGACAACGGCGAAAATATGGTTTTGTTAAACGGAAATCAAACTGCTGCACTTTTAACTTACTATCTTCTCTCTCGTTGGCAGGAGCTTGGAAAGCTTAAAACAGGCCAGAAAAACAAACACTTTTATATGGTTAAAACCATTGTTACTTCGGATCTGTTAAAAAGTATAGCAGATAAGTTTGGCGTTGAGATGCTCAATGTCCTCACCGGTTTTAAATATATTGAAGAGGTGGTAAAAGAGAATGAGGGTAAAAGAGAGTTCATCGGAGGAGGGGAGGAGAGCTACGGATTTAATGCCGGGGAGTTTGTAAGGGACAAGGATGCCGTAATTTCCTCTTGTCTTGTGGCAGAGGCTGCTGCCTGGGCAGCAAGCAAGGGAAAAACATTATATGAAATGTTAATAGATATTTATATCGAATTTGGGTTTTACAAGGAGCGCCTTGTATCTTTGACCAGAGTCGGAAAAAATGGTCTGGCTGAGATTCGGAAAATTATGAAGTCTTTCCGCGAGGAGCCTCTTCATCAACTGGCAGGTTCCCGGATAGTGCTCATCCACGACTACAAACACTCAGAAACTGTTGATTTTATAAGTGATTTGAGATATAAAATCAACTTACCCAAATCGGATGTAGTTCAATATGTCAGCAATGACAACTCCATCGTTTCGGTGAGACCATCCGGAACCGAACCAAAGATAAAATTCTACTTTGGAGTAAAAGGAGAGTTAAACAGCAAGGAAGAGTACAGCAAAGTAGATAAGGAACTGGATATGAAGCTAGACAAACTTGTAGAGCAGATGTCTGCATTCTAAACCGAAGTGTATTTTTTTATAATATCAAACAGATCTTTTTTTATTATCGGTTTTACCAAATAGTCATCAAAACCTGCTTCAAGTGCCCTCTCCCTGTCGCCGGTAAATGCGTATGCTGTTTGTGCTATAATTACGACAGGGGAATCCATTGTTTTAATTAGCTTTGTAGCCTGGAAACCATCCATTTCAGGCATACGTATATCCATAAGTATTAGTTTGATATCCTGGTTTTTCTTGTATGTTTCTACAGCCTCTTTTCCGTTTTTGGCAAAAATAAGATCATATTTCAGTTGTCCTAAGATTGTTTTAAGATAAAGAGCATTTGTCTCTTCATCTTCTGCAATTAAAATTTTTAAAGGTTTTGCCGGATCGGAAGTGCTAACCGATAAACTACTGTCAGATGTACTTTCATAAATATTTTCCATAATAAAATCCGATTTTTCCAGAGGTATTGTAAAGGTAAATCTGGAACCAATTCCAAGTTCCGATTCTACAGATATTTCTCCCCCTAGCAACTCAATATATGCCTTAACGATTGATAATCCCAAGCCGGCACCCTCGTAAGTCCTTATAGACTCAGACTCGGCCTGAATAAACCTTTCGAATATTTTATCCAACTTATCTTTTTGGATACCTATTCCGGTATCAGCTATACAAAACACAATAAAGTCCGGCTCCTTCCTGACACTGACATTAATCTCACCTTTTACAGAGTATTTGATTGCGTTTTTTATCAGGTTGGTAAGAGTCGCGTATATCTTTTCGTAGTCTGAGGATATAACTAAATTTTGAACGGAACTGTCTATGTTAAGGCTGATTGTCATCTTCTTTTTTTCGACCTCAGGCCTGAAAAAAGTTACTACATCGGAAACGATCTGATTGATATAAATTATTGATTTTTTTATAGTTACAACTCCAGCTTCAATTTTTGAAATGTCGATGATGTCATTAATTGTGCTTAACATTCTTTGGCTGCTCTTCTCAATAATATCGAAGTAGAGGCTTTTTTCCTCATCTGTTGCACCGGGGTCTCTCAGTAACCCAAGAAATCCCATTATACCATTCATTGGTGTCCGGATCTCATGACTTATGTTCTGTAAAAAGGATGTCTTTAGCCTGTCGCTCTCCTCTGCCTTATCCCTTGCTTCGATTAACTGGTTAATCAATATTCTTCTATCTGTAATATCTTCCTGTACAGATACATAATGGCTTATTTTGCCATTATCATCGAGAATTGGAGAGATAGATACATCTTCCCAGTAAAACTCACCATTTTTCTTTTTGTTTTTAAACTCTCCTCTCCACTCCCTGCCGGAGCGAATAGTTTCCCACAGATTAATATACTGTGAACCAGGTGTTGTTCCCGACTTAAGAATTCTTGTATTCAAACCAATAATCTCTTCATATGAGTACCCTGTTATAGATGTGAACTTTGGATTCACATACTCGATATCGCCGTTGACGTCCGTTATTACAACAGCGGCGGGACTCTCTGTTACGGCTTTTGTCAGTTTGATGGCGCTCTCCTCTGCACTTTTTTTGTCCATAAAAATACAGATTTCGTTTGCAACAAGTTCCAGAATTTCGATATCCGCATGGCTAAAGGCGTTTGGATCATCATAACTTTGGATAACAATTGCACCTTTAGTTCCGGTATCATTTTTGAAAGGTACTCCCAACCATAACTCAGCCATAGAACCCAAAATTTGTATCTCACCGGTTTCACAAAGACGCAAAACTTCTTGCTTGTCAGCAAATACAGATCTGTTCTGCCTGATCATATAGCCTGTTATTGAACCCTCGGCGGGCCATACCTCAATATCGTCCTTCTCATCATTAAGACCTCCTAAGGAGAACATTCCAGTCTTTTCATCATAGAAGGCGACATATAGATTGTTTACGGGAATTATTGAGTTTATTTCATTGTTAATCACTGAGTAGAACTCGTTGAAACTCTTACAGCTTATGATAGAGTAGGCGAGGTTACGCTGCATCTTAAGCAGCATCTCGTTCCTGTTCATTTCAGTAATATCCTGGGCACTCAATAGAACGGTCATCTCTTTTTCACTATCCCCTTTCAAAAGTTTGAATTTATGATCGATTAACTTGTATTCTCCAGATTTTGTACGTACCCGCGCAACAAATTTGACCTCATTATTACGCATAAGGTAATTGAGAAAGGCACCCTTAATTCTGTCAATCTCATCCGGATGAAACAGATTATAGCCGGGAGTGCCCAGTAATTCGTTTTGATCGTAACCTAATACATCTTTATATACCCTGTTGTAATATAAAAATTTGTTGTCAAGAGAAAATTGACCAATAAGATTGAAACTGTTCTCTAAAATGGTCCGGTATTTCAGCTCATTTTCCTTAATTATATTCGATTTTTCAATAAGTTCCTGTTTTTGCCTCTCCTGCTCCTTTTCATAATTTTTCAGATTGGTAATATCCTGGTACATTATTGCAATTTTCTTTACCCTGCCTTTGAACCTGATCGGAAAAGAGATAAAATTCAGATATTTTTTCTCTCCGGGAGTGTTGAAATATTTCGGGTCGAAGATCATTTCCGAAATAAAATTATTTTCGTCGGATAATACCTGTTTAAAGATTTTGTTCCAACCTAGCAATTTTGATCTGTAATCGGTTAATAAATTAAATTTACCGATAACCTTCTCTCTCGGAAGATTAAATAATGAATCAAAAGCCTTGTTTACCTTATCCGTTATTCCGTTAGTGTTAACTAACTGGATGCTCAAAGGAGACTGTTCAAAAAATGCATTTGAATATACTTCACTCTCTTCTGCCTGCTCTTTTGCAGCAATCAATTCCAGACGTTGGAAGTTTCTGTACATATACAACCCCAGTGCTGATGCTGTATTCAGGAGTATATTAGCTTCGTTTTCAGTCCATCTGCTACTTTCCCTGCAACTATCAAAACCAAAAATACCCCAACATACACCCTCAACAAATATTGGTACTATAAGCACAGATAAAACGCCATCCCTTTCTAATATATTTCTCTCTTCCTTAGGAAAATCCGCAACATTACCCTTAATTGGTTCTCCTTTAGAGACAATCGAATACCATTTTTGCATTAGCAGATCTACCTGCAGGGGGAAGGGTGGATCAAAAAATTTAGCACGACTGGAAACACCCTCTCCGGTTCTCTCAAACCTATGGCGGAGCATCATTGAACCGGTGTTATTGTCACGATGAAATTCATATATGTATGCTCTGTCCTGTC